>CAJBPC010000523.1 GCA_903957405.1 uncultured bacterium
ATCGAGTTTAAGGCTGAGTTTGTTCAATGATTTTGCGGTTGATTCTGTTTTCCCTTTTTTCATTTTAATTGAGGGGTTAGTCAGGGCTGTATCTGGTTCAGGAAAGAAACATGGAACTTTTATTACATGTTCATGACCGGAGGAATCGATGTACCCCACTAGGTAATCTTTTTCCAATCCAAGAATGTTTCGGTGATAATAGGGAAAAGCGTTGCTCAGCCTGATGTAATTGATATTGTCTGCAAACCCGTCGGTGGGGAGGAATCGAAACAGGATATTCTTGATTTGTTCCACCGTCATACCATTGACGGATGTTATCTGCGTTCCTTTTTTCAATATGGAATCATTTCTGTAGAGGTTTCGAGTCACAATCATTGTGTCTTTCCAAGTTTTCAGATAGAGCGGAAATGAAGGCAACCTGATGTTTCTGAAATAGTGGAGGTATTGTTTTGAGAGGGAGATTGTAGTATGGCCGCAGCGGATCTGTGTGATTACCGGGCTGACGATATGAAAAGCGAATTGTTGCTCAGTCATAGAGTCAGATATGGCGTTTTTATATCGATTGAATGCCAAGTCAATCGTGCTTTTAGGCGTATAAGCATATAGGGATGGGTGAAACGTCTCTAGTACATCCCGCAAGATGTCAAAATCCGAGCGGAGTTCTGTTGGAGAAAATTTCTGTATAGGGGAATATGTTTTTCTATTGACAGAACAAGCAAGCAATAGGCAACATGACATTGTTACCAGCACAAACCGAGAATACGAGGCCCGCGGATCGCCTTTCATCATTTTATCTTCTTTGGGTATTGAGGCGAAAAGACCGCGCAACTATTGTCTGAAGGCATTCCAGCCTTGAGCTGTTATTTTGTGTGTATTGCCGCCTTTTGTGATGATTGTTGCGCTTTCTTCGGCATCGGTCATATGGCCAATGATGCTGATGAGTGGATGTTGTCTTACTTTTTCATAATCTTCGGGTCGTATGGTAAAGATCAACTCATAGTCTTCGCCGCCGCTAAGTGCGCAAGCTGTTGGATCCATCTCGAAGGTAAACGCCGCCATTCGGGTATTTTCCATGATCGGTAGTTTGTCTTCATACAGGGTGCATCCCACTGCACTTTTCTCGCATATGTGCAAAATTTCGGAACTAAGACCGTCGCTGATATCCATCATAGATGTCGGGAGGATATTTTCCGATTCGAAGAATTCGATTATTTCTTTTCTAGCTTCTGGCTTCAGCAATCGGCCTATGACATAGTCTTGTCCCCCAAGGTCAGGTTTAACTCCGGGGTTTTCGAGGAATATTCTTTTTTCGCGTTCTAAGAACAGTAAGCCGAGGTATGCTCCACCGAGGTCGCCGCTGCAGCAGAGCAGATCACCTTTATTAGCGGTGCTTCGTTTCACTACTTTTTCTGGCAGGACCTCTCCCAGTGCTGTAATGGATATGATAAATCCTTTTTGGGAAGATGCCGTATCTCCTCCGACGAGGTCCACTCCGTATTTTTCACAGGCAGCATAAATCCCGTCATAAAACTCTTCAAGAGCTTCGACGCTAAGCCTGTTGCTGATGCCGATGCTTACTGTCACCTGCGTTGGTGTGGCGTTCATTGCATAGATATCGCTGAGGTTAACGACTATGCTTTTGTAGCCAAGGTGTTTCAGTGGCGTATAGGTCAGATCGAAGTGTACACCTTCAATGAGCAGGTCTGTTGTCACCACGGTTTGTTTACCGAAGTGGTCGATTACTGCGGCATCGTCTCCAACACCGAGGATGGTGGATACGTTGTGTATTTCTATATTTTTGGTAAGGTGGTGGATGAGTCCGAATTCGCCGTAGTCCGATACTTCTGTTCGTTGTTCCATGCTGTAAAATTAAGTTATCACCAGGTCTCGGGCTACGAATTTAGGACGCCGTTGTCTCGATCATGGCATTTGTTTCCATGGCGTGTGGACAGTCGAAGAGGTTGCCAGATTAGAAATCGTTGTGTATCACCTTCAGTAAACCATCATGGATTTTACCATTTGTGGCAACAATATGTGGCTGATAAGGCGAGTAGGGTCGTCCCTCGAAGTCGGTCACTTTTCCGCCAGCTTCTTCGACCAT
>CAJBPC010000524.1 GCA_903957405.1 uncultured bacterium
CCTTAATTGGGCCTATCAGCAAATTAGTAACGGACTTTTGGAAGGCTTGCATTCCATATTACAAGCGGCTAAATCCAAATCCAATGGATACCGAAGATTAGATACCATCAGAGACATCACATACCTGCTTACTGGAAAGATCGACTTTTCAAAGATCAGACGATACTGCGCTACCCACTCGAATGAACAAAGAGCCAAATTTTTCATAAAAAACTTCGGCTAAGGGTTGCCCGGATTTGTCCAGGGCTTATCCGAAATAGGCTTACATCTTCGTGCATTTGGACTGAAGCAAGCCGATGCCTCATATTGATGCATTGCATATTTCGTTGGTATAGGATCAGGCGGCGGAGAAGAAGATGGATTTCCTTATCGGTGCGATAATGTTATGCTGTCAATGACGCGGAGATATCCGGCATGCACAAAAAAAGCCGCCTCTTTCGAGACGGCTTTTTTAACTAGTACACTGGGTGTACGAATGTCATTAAAATCATTTAGGAAGAACGACTGAATCAATGACATGCACAACGCCATTGCCTGCTTTCAGGTCTGTAGCCACTACGGTGGATACGCCGCCATTTTCGTCTGTCAAGATCACCTTGCCATCCTTCATGGATGCGGTGAGGGTGCCTCCGCTAACGGTAGTCACTTTAGCTTTGCCTTTACCAGCTTTGATTGCTTTTACCACTGCAGCTGCATCCAGGTTTCCGGCCACGACATGGTACGTAAGGATTTTCACCAAAGCCGCTTTTGATTCAGGCTTCAAAAGTGATTCCACGGTGCCTGCAGGGAGTTTGCCGAATGCATCATTGGTGGGTGCGAATACGGTGAATGGACCAGCTCCCTGAAGAGTTTCTGCCAATCCAGCCGCAACGACTGCAGCTACCAAAGTGGTGTGTGCCTTAGATCCAATTGCTACGTCTACAACAGTCTTTTGCGAAAAGCCCGTAGCAAAAGAAACAACAGCGATCACTGTGAGGAAAAAAGATTTGATGTTCATATTATTGTTTGAGTAATTAACGCCATTATTTAATTAAGGTTCATTTTGCAGCATAAATATCCGGAGGCATTCCGATCGAATCGTCTCCGGGCAGTTCATGTAGAAGATACAAGGGTGAAGTCTGTGCAGTCATGGCAACGATATCCACCAACAGGATAGGCTAGACGACGGGGGATGCCGGGCAGACAAAAAGTTTTTCCGGATCAACGAGCCGCTATATTATAACCGACCGCACAGATCATGGAGATGTGCATTCCAAACCACCGCATGTGCAAAGAAACCGAAACGATACCAAGGCTTCGTCCTCACATCCCCGGATCAACGACTGCCGAAAACCGCGCGCGAACCCCGCCTCGTCGGCGCTGGATGCACGGATCGTGAAGTAGCATGCTGACAAACCCATGCGTGCTTTTTACCGAATGTGGATCTGCCATGCGCATTGGCGGGGCATGCATGTCGCCGGTGCAGTCATGATTTTTATGAAGCCATCGCATGAAAAGAGTGGGGAAAAATCCATCCCGTCATATGAAATTCATCGTTTCATAACGGCCTTTTAACACCGCCTGGTCATTGACCTTAAGCCATTTGTTGAGGATCGTGGCATATACGTTTTTGAAGTCGACTTTATAGCGCAGATCTCCTTCATCCAGATTTGCCAAGTCTGGGAGTTCATTGAGGACACCCTTTTCTTTGAGTCCTCCCCCGATCAGAAACATATTATTCGCCGTGCCATGATCCGTGCCGCCACTGGCATTTTGCTCCACCCGACGGCCAAATTCCGAGAAGGTGAATAAGAGCAGATCGTCAAAGCGGTTTTCGTGTTGAAGGTCGCTAGTGAAAGCCGTTACCGCATCATTCAGTTCTTTGAGCAACCGCTGCTGCTGTGCCTGTTGGTTCGCATGCGTATCAAAACTGCCCAGGGAAACGTAATAGACGGTCGTGTTGATCTGCGAATACATCAGCGAGGCGATGGTACGGAGGCTCTTGCCGAGTTCGGTAGAGGGGTAGGCGGCTTTTGTGGGTCGGGCTTTGCTTTCCGAGAAGATATAATCGGCGGAATGCATTGTTTCAGAGAGCGTCTTGTATAGATAATCGACCGGCTGTCCCTCTCGGCCATGCGCATCCGTATGCAGCGCCCTGAAGAATTTTTCATTGGCGGTTCCATACAAGCGGCGCGGATCTTTCACTGCTATACCCTTGAGCTTCTCTCCCTTGAGCGCAAGACTCAGCACGTCATCCAGCTCAATGGCCTGTGTGGGCCTTTCACAGGCATTGCACTGCGCATCCAGGTAGCGCCCCAGCCAGCCATCATTCCAGTATTCGCGGGAAGAACTCGCCGAATGCCAGATATCCATGCTTCTGAAATGCGAACGATCCGGGTTGGGGTATCCGACATTATTGAGAATGGCCAACGCGCCCTGGTCATATAATGCTCTAAAACCTTCAAGGGCAGGGTGAAGCGCAACATCATCGGACAACTTGAGCGACTGCGCGCCCCGCAATCCCAGGGTGGGACGGGCACGATAATAAAAATCATTCGCGATGGGGATGACCGTATTCAATCCGTCGTTGCCGCCGCTGAGTTGTATGACCACCACCACTTTATTGCCAAGGGGAACCGACATCGGGCGTTCGAATGCTTTCAGGAATTGAGGCAGCATCAAAGAGGCTGTCGCCAAGGCACCGGACTGCAGAAATTCTTTTCTTTTGATCATCATGGTATAAAATTGATCGTCATCAGCACAGTTGATATTCCGGCATACTCATCACATGCAGCATGTGGCTTCTGATGAAGGACTCACGGGAACGATTGTCGGAGAATCGGGTGATGACCGCTTGATTTGCTCCGACCGGCAGCTGCAGCAGACAGGCCTGTATGGCAGAAGGCAGCTGCTCCCGCCGGGTATCTGCGAAGGCGGAAAAGACCGCATCCCATTTGGAAGTCAACACCATTTGTTGCATCATCCCCTCTCTGCGTTTACCCATACCCATCATCACGTCATCATCATCTTTCGCGCCCACATTGAATTCATCTGCATTCGACAACAACAACGGAAGACGCATGCGCAGCATCAGAGAAGAGCTGTCGATCCAGTTCTTGCCACCCGGCCAACCGGCCACATTTGGAGGATAGAATAAAACCTGACCCATGGCACGCTGCAACAATAAGATGGACTCCTCCCTTTTCAGTTCCATGGGAATCATCCTGCGGATCCCCACGATCAGCTCGACAGGAGACTTTATCAAAGACCCCATATTCTTTTTATCAAAAAAGCCATCTCCAAGAAACATCGCTTCCAGCAACGGCATGATTTGATAGCCACTCTGGAAAAATCCTTCCGCCAGCTTGTCGATCCTCGCCTCATCGATTGATTCACTCACTAAAAATCGCCATAACTTCTTTGTGATATGACGTGCAGTCTGCTTTTGCTGCAGCAAGATCTGCAGCACATCATCTCCTTTGAAATTGCCCGTCTTTCCCAGGATGGTTTTAGCTCCGGCATCATGAAACGCGCGCCGAAAAAGAAATTCACCCGTAGGCTGTGCCGACCATCCGGTAAAAGAACGGGCTGCTTCTTTGACATCCTCCTCCGTGTAGTGTCCCCTTCCAAGGGTGAATAACTCCATCAACTCCCGCGCGAAATTTTCATTGGGATGATCCTTTTTATTCTGTTGGTTGTTGAGAAAATTTATCATCGCCCCGGAGCGAGACACTTCACGCAGCAGCATTCCAAAATCTCCCAAGGCGTGCGTTCTGGTCAGATTGATCAATTGCTGATTTTGCACAAAATTCTGCGTTCGGCAGGCAAAATGCCCGTGCCAAAAAAATGCCATCTTCTCTCGCAGCTGGGCAGGGGAATGGATCATGGCGTCCATCCAGCTCAAATTGAGATTGCGGACACCTTCGCGGTTGAGTTGCTGCCGTTTCTTTCTTTCTTCCGCATTTGCCCCACCCTTTTTTTCCGCCTTCATGTCATACATCTCCTGCTTCATTTCTGGAGTGGCGACATCCAGCGGAGTGGGGACGATCGTGGAAGCTTTTTTCAATATGTTAAAAAAATCCTTTGGCTTGTAGCGTGAAAGTTCCGGCAACTGCCCTGCGGCGGGACCGAATCCGGCTCTCCAAATCAAATGCTGGTTTAAAAGCTGATTTTTTTCCATGAGGTTACCATTCAGACTTGTCAAGGCAGTGAAGGTTTAACGGTGCGAGCGAATAAATGGGCATTGAAAATACGATGAAATTGTACAGCAGTGTCGAACTCCATGTCGCCGCACAACCGCAACGCAACTTTACTTTCGCGAAGGGAAGGACCTGGACTGTTGGCTGTTCACCTCACTGCGCACACAACCACACTCCATTGTCATCCTGCGCAAAGGGAAGGACCTGGACTGTTGGCTGTTCCCTCACTGCGCACGCAACCACACTCCATTGTCATCCTGCGCGAAGCGAAGGACCTGGATGTTTGCTGTTCACCTCACCGCCCGCACAACCACTCGCCATTGTCATCTTGCTCGAAGCGAAGGACCTGGGCTTTCGATGTTACTCCTTCCGCATCAACCCAAACACGGCTTGAACACTGAA
>CAJBPC010000525.1 GCA_903957405.1 uncultured bacterium
TCAGTCTTTGATAGCAATCTTCCGGCCAGAGTTCACACCAGCCACATTTCGGCTCATTCAACGTCAAAACCCAAGGCTAAACGGCTGCAAATGTCCAAAAACGAGTCAAACTGCAGCATACGGCAAGCTTGTCTTTTCCAGGCCTGTCCTTCTGATCTCGATCAGAGGCAGATTGCACACAAAAGGAAACATACGCATGCTCAGCGTCTCATCCAGACATGAGCAATGACAGGGCATTTACATGCATTAAAACCCAACACCCTAGACATCGCAAAAGGCTTTCCACACCGGATGTCATGGCTTTATCTCGGAAGGCAATCGATTGGCGAGGACCGGTCTTCATGACCATCCTATACCGGGAAGAATTCAGGCAATATGCGGAAGATGAGGCAGCCCATGCCTGCCGATATCATGACAGGACAAGTCTCCGGATCCGAAAATGATCATTCCGTTTTCTTATGGGCTATCCGATCAGCCCTGCTTACGCACAAATTTCGTAAGGATGACGATCACTTGCCCTTCGATGCGGCCCTCTATATGTGTCGTGTCGTCATCCACCAGCCGGATGTTCTTCACCACCGTACCCATCCTCGCATTCAGGGTGGAACCCTTCACATCCAGTGATTTTATCAGCACAACGCTGTCACCGGACTGGAGCGCCTGTCCGTTGCAGTCGCGATGGAGCGTTACACTCGAATCGTTTTCGTGATCGCCGGTCGCCCTTGCCCAGGCCATCGATGCCTCATCCAGATACATCATCTCCAGTGCTTCCGAAGCCCAACTGTCCTCCCTGAGTCGATTCAGCATGCGCCAGGAAACAACCTGCACACCGGGTGCTTCGCTCCACATGGCGGTTGTCAGACAGGACCAGTGTCGCCTGTCTAGTTCCTCCCTTTTTCCCAGCTGTGCAAGGCATTTCGCGCACGCCATGATGCAGTTATCCGCATGACGCTGGTCCTGTGGAGGCACCTCATGGATCCTCACATCATCCCCAGATGCGCAGAGCTCGCATCGGCCTTCGCTTCTTTGCTGCAGATCCTGTTCCATTGCCATATGACGGTTTCAATTTTCGCGCGAAGATAACGTTTTCGGATACCTGAAGTCCGGATCCGTCATCCCTCAGCCAAATCCGAGAATGGATTCGCTGCACCATCTTCGTCATGCCACAGCCCCGTACTCCGTGAAGAACGATCGGCACATCCATATCTCCTGAGGCGGCGAGGCTGATGCACTGCGCCGCCGAAGCCATCAGTCGGGATCGTTTGAAGCATCAAAGGTCGCCCGGATGTTCAGATGGTCCTGAAGCTTTGCACGATCGACGCCTTCTTTCAGCCAGTCAGGAGCAGCGGCCCCTTTCAAGTGATGGTCAAAAAACTCCATCATCCGCACACTGTAATCTTTTCGGTTTTCCATCTTTGCCAGTCCGTGATTCTCGCCCTTGTACTGCATCAGCACGACCGGCTTTTTCAGCCGGCGCAGGGCATTGTAGAACTCGATCCCCTGCGTGAAATCGACCGCACCGTCTTTGTCGTTGTGCAGCATCAGCAAAGGTGTCGTCACCTGTTTGACATGATACACCGGTGAGTTGCGCAGGTATGCATCCCAGTTATCCCAGGGACCGCCAAGGAAACGACCCTGAGAAGCTTCGAAGATGGACATATTGCCACCGCCTGAATTCCAGTAGATGAGGTCGTACATGCTGACCATATTCGTCAACGGCGCCCCTGCCGCGGCGGCCTTGAACTGTCCCGTCTGTGTGACCAGGAAGCAGGTCTGGTAACCTCCCCATGAATGACCGTGGATCCCCACACGGTCGGGATCGATCACCCCCGTGGCGATGGCAGCCTTCACACCGGGCAACACGCACCATACGGCCGACATCCCGGGATCGTCCAGTGTGTACACGATATCCGGCACGAAAACCGCATATCCATTCGACGTGTAGATCGTAGGATTCCAGCCGGTGCCGCCGAAGCCCGGATTATTCCAGTTATGAAGTGTCTGCGACAGCTTCTCGTAATAGTACACGATCGTCGGATATTTACGGCCTTGTTGGTATCCCGCCGGAAGGAACAAAGCCCCTTGCAGACTGTCGCCCTTATCGGAGACATAATTCACGAGCCGCACGCCACCACTCCAGACATATTTTGAAGCATCAGGTGCGTTCTTCGTCTGCTGTACACCGTTAGTAAGCGATGCATCAGCGGAAAAATATTCGGTCGGACTGTTGAAATCCTCGCGGCTGTAGACATACACATCCGCAAGCTTCGCCTTTCTGAGACCGGATATGTTCGCATCCTCCCATGTCAAGGTCGTGGCTCCGGTTTTCAAGCCCTTTGCATCCGCATCGATGCGCGCATATCCGCTTTTCTTGGTGCGTTCGCCATACATCCGCACATAAAGCGGTTTGCGGATATCAAATCCTTTTTCTTCCGGATCGAGCTGCACGCGCGACTGATAGCGAATGCCCTGCAAGCGTCCGTTGACCGTGAGGTTCCTGGCAGGATCCCTGCCATTGGCGGATACCAGCCAGATGTCCCACAGATCCCGTATCAACAGGTAACGGCTGTCACTGCTCCATCCCAGCACCTGTGTGAGGGGTTTGCGTACGTTGTGATCATCTTCGGTATTGATGAAAGAAGTCGGGATCTTGTCAGTGATATTCTGGTGCGTGCCGGAGCGGATGTCGTAGACATGAAAATGACCATCCTTTCCGTACACGAGCTTACTGCCATCCCAGGACGGCCGCGGTGCGGAGCTAAAGCCGGGCAGATAGAACCGTTCCATGAGCGGCGTTCGTTTCCCGCTTTTCATGTCCACCAGGTAATAATCGTTGTATGACTGACCATCGAGATTCTGCTGGAATTCATGGGCCCGATTGTCTTCTGCGAGGGCATATTGATGTCCGGGAAGCGGATCGACAGATGTCAGCGTGGAGTCCTGCAACAGGATAAATCGATTTGTGGACACTTGAAAAGATGCCAGGTGACTGCGGTTCTTATCCATCATCTCCATCACTTGCTGCCGGCTTTGAAGCCGCTTATCCTGCCAATGCCAGATGGTCATGTCTGGCCGGATCGTATCAATGACAGCCGAAGGACGGCTTTCCCCGCCAGCCTTTGCGATGGCTTTCTGCAGGTCCTCCAGGGTTCGGATGGACGTATCGGCCCGCAACTTCGCGAGTTTGGCGGCATTGGCCGAGTCTGTCAACCCGGGAGGGGCTTGCCGGGTGGCGTCTTTTTTCAAGGCTTCCAGGGGATGGATCCCGAAGATCAGCCGGCCAAGATCATCCGTCCACTCAGGTTTTCGGTTAGGGCTGACCGTCATGCCCTTCGGGAATTGCAGAGAATCCCTGACTGGATCATAGATGCTGACCGCTGGCACGACAGCCAGGTCTTTCACGCCTATCACGATCCCTTTTTCATTCTTGTAGGCCTCATCGCGGACCATCTTCAGCAGGCTGAAGGCCGTACCATCTTCATTCCATCCGAGTGACTTATAGGTTGCCTTGTCATTGTCAATGACCGTGGTTTGACGGCTGACGACCTTCATGAGGTTCACCCCGTTGCCCGTCTGTCCCGCCGCATCGGTCGTATATGCCAGCCAGTCACCTGCCTTGTTGACGGCATACTCGCCGACATTACCCATCGAAAACGTCTTCATATCCGTAAGATGCGTGAGCAACAGGTCGGTCCCGGCCGATGCTGCAGGACCATTGCCCTTTTCTTTCGGCACCTGCACAAGGAGATGCGAGGAAGCTTTACCGTTGAAGGCATAAGTCCCCGCTTTGTCGTAGGTGGTACTCTTCCAGTTGTTGAGGTCGACGAGGTGAAGCTTTTCGAACAATTGCCTGCCTCCCGGACTCTTCGCTGCGGCTTTCTTATCCTTGTCCTTTGGGAATTCCTTGAACGCCATCCACCGCCCATCCTCGGAGAACGCCACACTGAAGGAAGGGGCCGACCCGATGGGATAGCTGCGACTAACGGTATCGCCTACCTTTTTCAACATCAACGATCCGTCACCCTCCACCGGATGCATGGCATAAGCCATCCACTTGCCGTCGGGCGAGATCGTCACGCTCTGCGAAGCGATGGAACGCCAGCCGGTCGCATCCTTCCACGACATGGGCTTCGGCACGGCCTTTTCCTGTGCCGTGGCAGAGGACATGAAAAGGATCAGCATAGGAAACAGGATGTGACGCAATTCGATCATGGCGGTTTTTTTAGATGAAAAATCCGTGAAGCATATCATTTCGTGAATTTAATTCAAAAAACGCGGATGGATAAGCAAAAGACCTATCCGGAGCGCATCAGACGCATCATCATCTCACCTGTATGGCACCCATCGATGGCCGGCCTTCGATGGGCATTCCGAGGATATCATACGCCATCCTCAATCCACCCGGCAGGGTGAAAGCATCACCCGGCAGGGCTGCGACAGGCATACCTTTTCGCATCAGATCCTTATTGGTCGGGATGTAATCCAGCGGGGACATGCCGCCGGGATTCTTGAAGCCTGCATCCCCGTACAAAGGATCTGAATCCTGAATGGCAATATTGGCGGGCCATGCATCCTTGCTGAAAAAAAGATTGTTCCGGAATACGACCCTGTCGGGAACGACGGATGATGAATCCTTATATTTTTTTTGATCCTCTTCCACTCTCTTGCTACCGCCCATCAAGTGAAAGATATTGTTGACCAGGAGGATCCCCGAAGCGTTGGCTTCAACAGACATTTTGGCGAGGAGACCCTTCCGGGCATAGATGGTGTTGTTGTAGACATAACTGTTGACAGGACCTCTTTTCGGTTGGGAATTCCCTTGGTAACCACTCAGCCAAAAGATCTTTCCTTCCTGAAAAGCACCATTCTCCCCCTTTATCCTGTGGCCGTCGTTGACACTGATGTTATACCGATAGGCACAGTTGTAGTTGTTCCCCAGTATCTCACAAAATCCTCCAGCGTTCCCCGCACTGAAATTATACTGAAAGACGATATTGTCGCAGTTGAAGTCGATGTGCCCACCGGCCGAATCACCCGGGCCGTTTGCATTGGTGAGCCTGTTTTTTTCAATGAGTACGGAGGATGCACCCCATGTCCAAATGCCACTGCCCCTACCCCATTTCCGGGCATCGTCATTGCTGCCGGAATGATCAATGTCATTTCCGGCGACATGAACCATCCTGACATTCGACATTTGCATACCCGGCCCTCCGGTATGTGACAGCACATTGTCCATTATCCTTACATGGCGGATATTCTGCGTGTTGGCACCTGTGAGCTTGATGCCGGTGTGCTCCACATTCCGTATCCGGCAACGACGGATGTCGATCTCTTCGATCAATGATCCCGGGTCCTTTGCGATCAGCCGAATTCCCCAGCCGTATCGCTGGGTGCCGTTGGCGGTGCGGATCTCACCTGCGTCACGGACAAATCCCTTTGCCTCGTAAAAGACATCTTCAACCCTGAGGTTTTCCAGTGTGATGAAAGCGACACGCTCCGAGCCACTGCACTGCACCATGATACCTGTGCGCATGTCAGCCATGCCGGATCCTTCAGCCGGTCCGTCCGCAATGACCTTCAGGTTCCTGACCGTCACATGCCGGACATGTTGCAACAGGATGCCGTTCGTCAGGCCGGCGGCATTGATCACAGCGGGTTCAAGGGTGGCGGATCGGCGCTCAGGATACAGATCCACAATGATCGGATGCTGCTGCGTGCCGAAAACATTCACCAACGACAATGACTCATTGAAAACCTCACCAGCCGCCAGCAGTATCCTGTCACCGGGGGAAAGGCTCAGCCCCGACAATGCCGAAAGCGACCGGAACGGAGACGCCGCGGTGAGCCCGTCATTCCGGTCATTCCCCATCCGCGGATGAAAATGGTAGTCCTTTGAGATGGATTCCAAAGGCAGGAAAATGGTTGCAATGGAACTGCAGAAAGCGAAAATGAATAGGCGCATAAATGAGTTATTGAGCGGGTGATGGCTTCTCTGTGTCTTGATCCCTGACCATGAAAAGGACAGTCTCGTTTTTTTTCAATCTGACGGATATGCCTTCCAGAAGCTGCCGCCCCGTATATATTTTCGACCGCCTGCCATCCGCATGGGTGACCCTGTATTTTTTGTCAGCCTCAACCGTGTACCATTCGGGGAATTGGTTGATCCTGGGATAGTCTGCCGGCAGGTTCAGCCCAGACTTATGTCGTTGCGCATCGAATCTGATTTTTCCTTTCCAACCGGAGGGGGAGCGCATCACGACCTTGATGCCACCATCGACGGCGACGGCTCCCAGATGAAGATCTTTTTCCCAATCCACCGGTACGATCCCCTGTGTCTTCCAAAGGCAGTACATGATCGTGGTGCGGGCGAAGTTGCCATCGCCATGCCAGCCTTCGACCATGCCTCCGGCTTTTTGAAAATCCCACATCACCCGGATCTCACTGTCGAGCCATAGCTTCACGGAGGGAATCGGTTCGCGGTTATAGAGATTCAGCGTACCCTCAATGGCATCGGCATATCCATCGGCACTACCCTCCCAGTCATGGTTCCGGTATCTTGCATTCAAAGACGACATGGCCTTCAAAACAGCCTCCCTGAAGGCCGGGATCGTATCGATCTTGGCAATGAACCAGTATGCATTGAGGGTGTAACCGAAATTATCTGCGAGCCGGGATGATAGGATCTCCCCTGACTTCGGATTGATCTCATCATAAAAAAGCCCGTCGGCATTGCGACCGACTTCCAGTATGCGCTCCAGCATCTCATGGATATGCGGCCGCCATTGTTCTCGTTTGGCAGGCAGGGTGTAATATGCTGCGATATAGGCTTCGCAAAGCCCGGATATGATCTCACAGCCATGGTCGCGGATGCGCAAACGATCCAGCACCCTGGTAGGAGACCCGCCTTCATGGAGATAGTGATCGGCAATTTCCAGCGCCCGGTCGAGATATTCCCGCTTTCCCGTGAACCAGTACATCCTTGATAACACCTGCAGCAGGTCGCCATTCACCTCCACCGTCGCACTGTTTCCATACCAGTTGCCCTTGAGATCTGAAGCCACGCGGACCAGCTTCGGCAGATCATCCAGGATATCCAACATGCGATCGCTCCAGCGACTTTTGCCAAGCCACTCGGTCAGCGGGATCAACCCGTCCTTCATGTATTCCGCCGAACCGAATATGATGCGATTGGTATCGATGGAGGCATATTGAAATCCCTTTTTTGAAAATGAATAGTTATCCGGCAGGGCCCCTATCCTGGAAGTGAGTTTAATGTCAGCGTCCAGCATCCTGACAGCCTGCCCACGGAAGAAATCGGGCATGAGGATAGCGGATACAAGCACCATGTAAGGGTAGTTGTCTGCTGCAGCATCCCATGCGTTCCAGAAATCCACGGACTCCCGGATATTGCGGGGGATCAATCCCGAGGTAGGGTCTGCGTATGCCATCCACGCATTGACATAATCGACGCATCGGTTGAATCCTTCATTGACGAGCTGCGCATGCTGCAACGCGTCCTGCATCCCAAAAGTATCACATGGTGCATGCCGACGGAACGACCTGCCATGCTTTTTCACATCCTCCGTGACCGGGACTTGCGCACCGACGGAATGCACCATCGATATCAGCGACAGCAGGCAAAGCAGCAAATGATGGCTGAAAAAAACCTTCATGCTGCATATATACATATTTTCAGCCAAAGCACGTCATGCGATGCTATTCGTGACGGCATAGAATCCGGCATTCATGGACCAGGAAGCCACCTCTGATGGTTGGTGACCCGATAGACCGAAAGGGGTGACAGGATCGAATGCGTCAAGGATGA
>CAJBPC010000526.1 GCA_903957405.1 uncultured bacterium
AATTTGTTGCTGACATCATTGTTGTAGAACTGCACCCTGAAGCGTGGACTGGTCTTGCTCGTGATGACGTACGGGTTCCAGTACAAGGTCGTTCTGATATCGGTATCCGGACCGTCGGCAGGGGTTTCATACTGCGGATGATAGAACTCCTTGAAGCTCGAGTAGCCTGCCAGCAGGGTGGAATACATGCCCTTGCTGCTGGTGCCGGTGGTTTTTTGGTCACCCCCTTTTTTCGTGTATATCGCCACGGCACCCCCACTGCCACCACCCATCGATCCAAAGAATGGCGGGCGGAAGACCTTCACCATGGCGATGTCATTGACATTCATGTTCTGGAGCATGGCGGCATCCGACCGGATCTGGTCAAGGAACAGGTCGGTCTGCGAACCCCTCCAGGAAAGAGTGATATTTCCTCCGTTCCTATTCACCTGTAATCCCGGGACCCTGCCTTGCAGGTAGGTGAAGATGTCAAACCCCGAATTCGCAAACGGGTCGTTCACCAGATCGAAGACATATGCGTCACCACCTGCGAACATTCCGGATGAATATTTTTGGTCCAGCACCTCTTCCTTTGGCTTTGCGGTTGATTTAATGATCACTTCCTGCAAGGTCTTGTAGGCACTCCGTTTCTTCCAGTCTTCCTGAAGCTTAAGGAATTTCGCCATCCTTGCCCTCGACAGGGTGTCACTCCAAAGGATCGCCTTCTCTTGCTCCGTGTATTGCACTTCTTTTGTGGTCGTACTCAAGAGGCCGTTGTCGAACTGCATTTGGATCTGCCCGTTCAGCCTGGCATTATTGCTGAAACTATAGTAGATCCGTGCCGTATCATAAAAGTATAGTGACTTGTTCTCGAACATGCCTTCCTTTGAGAGGGGTTCGAAGCTGAAGTTCTTGCTGCTGTCTTTTTGTTGGATGATGAGGTTCAGCATCAGTGCATTCGTGCTGAGATACTTCAGGCCGTAGGCTTTGCCCGCGACCTTCATGTAATCGGTCTCCGGCTGGTAACGTACCGTGGGCAAGACGCCGCTTCTGAGTTTCTCCCAGTTGAATCTTCTCCATCCGTGGGTGAGCATCACCAGGTCGAGATTGGCGGTCACTTCATCGGAGTCGCTCGATAGGTAGTACCCGGGATTGTGGATCCGTCCTTTGATCTCATGGCTTAACAGCAGGTCTGAATAAATGGTATGGGCAGTCGATGAAGATGCGATCGAGGCATCCGTCACGGATATCGACATGTTGGTGAGGCTGGTATCCGTTACATACACGTCGAACACGTTCTTCCCCCTTTTGGTGAGGGTTACAAGCTGAGGGATCAGCTTTGCCCCGAATTCATGGTTTCTGTTATTGACGAACACGATTCTTTCTGCGATCGGGATCCAGTCAGCACTGAAAATGGTGCATTGCATGACGCCCGTGTTGAGTTCTGCGATGGGGATGTTCGCGCGCAGGATTTTCCGGGTGGAAAGGTCAATGTCAGCCTTGAAGAGCAGTTGCCTGTCCATATGCACGAGCAATATCAATTTCCGGAGATCTTCCCGCAGCGCATCTGTCCGCTCGATCTTCAGGGTTGCGAAATCATTGTTTGTGCTGACGAAAAGCGTGACCGATTCCTTTCTTGCCTCCGGCAAGATCAATGTCCCCGTATCTCCTGACGGATCCGACCATTTGATCATATACCGCTCACCCGACACGGGCTGGAGCGAAAAACTGCCCATGCCGTCATGCTTGACTCTTAAGGTGTCGAGCGGGGTGCGTGCGCCATTCATCAACAATCCTTTTATCGCTACCGGCATGCCGCGGGCGTCCGTGGCCTTGAACGCGACCCTGCTCCTCAGCCCGGTGACGAGGTCGCCCCCTTCGGGGAAAACGGTGAGGACGGTTTTCCGGGATGCGGTTTGCGGACCGGTGAGGCTGATGTCATTATTGATGAGCAGATCCCTGACGTAATATGAATCCGGTTCTTCGTTCAGGGACCACCTTGTATATACCCGCGCCCGGATGAAGTTTCCGGTGTAATCGGCCGGCAACTCAAAGGAACCCCTTGCGGTGGATGAGAACAAAGGGGATGTGGTCCGCTTGATCATCTTCCCCGCCTGGTCGAACCATTCCACATACACATTCTTGCTGAGTGTCGTGAGCCCTTCACTGTCAAGGATATATATCTTGTACCAGATCGTTTCCTCCTTGTTATAGGCGGATTTGTCGAAGTGGACGTGTATCCTCTCCACGGGCAACGAGTCGGCATATGTGGTCATCATCGAGTCGATCTGCTGGCAAAATGCAAAACCAGGGAGTGTCGTCGTCAGAAAAATCAATAGGATCTGAGGTAACCGGAGCCGCATGTGTCATACTTTAATGTGCTAAGGTATGCAACTGAGATGATACGGGGCACGGGGCGTTGCAGATCTTCCGGACGGATTCAACCCATAACCAGGGCATCATAGGGTAGGTATTGTCAATGACATCCGATCAATGGAAAGGCTGTCGGGATATTCGGAGGCTTCCGTCCTGTTTCAGAAAGGTCCTCTGTCATCAAAAGCTTGAACGGAGATCTCCGTAACCGGTTCGTCATTTGGTTTCAATCCAAAGCATGTCTTTCGAACATCAAGGTGTGCTTCCGCTGCTCCGATAAATGCCTTTTGATGCAAAGCAGGCATTGTTGCCGGCTGATGTTTTTTTACCGCGAGGTCGTTGAATCGTACACATCCGTGTGGAAGCATGTCTGGCATTGTCGTCATTTGGCAGGCATGCGCATGTGTTCATGCATACAACATCATAAAGCGTTTGTGCGTGATCGTGAGGTTTGCAATGATCTCATCAAGTGGACGGCGTCTTCACGGATGGAGTACCCATCAATGAATCAAAGGGGTGTAAAGGTTTTTCTTCCTCAAGAGAAATTGTTTTTCTTTATTCCTGAATCTTGATGGGCCTGATGTGCGTTAAGTTTTTTGCCATGTTTCATCTGCCCCTCAGGTGAGATCCGGCATGTCATGGAACCCATGGAATTCCGGCACCGCACCCATGATGTGGTCAAATAGTTTACAATCGCGTATTCGGGGTATCGTAAAACTTCCTACATTCAATTTTTTCAAAATAGGGCTTACAAAACGAACTGGAAACATGAAATCGAATGAACGGGAACTGGCGCGTGAAGGTGCCCTCAAAAGAACCCTGACACCCATCATGCTATGGGGATTGGGGGTAGGATATGTGATATCCGGAATGTATTTCGGGTGGAACCTCGGGCTTGAAAAAGGCGGTACTTTGGGGCTGGCGATCGCCACTTTCTTCATCGTGGTCATGTACCTCACTTTCACGTTCAGTTATGCTGAACTGGCCTGTGCCATTCCCAAGGCAGGCGGGGGATTTGATTATGCCAAAAGGTCCCTGGGCCCGGGTTGGGGCTTTATTGCCGGCATGGCCCAGAACATCGAATTCATTTTTGCCCCTCCTGCCATCGCGCTGGCCATTGGCGCTTATTTCAATCTTTTTTTTCCCGAGATCCCCGTCATTCAGATCGCCATTTTCAGTTACGTCGTTTTCACGGGATTGAACATCTATGGTGTCAAGGCTGCCGCCATTTTTGAATTGGTGATCACGATATTCGCAGTAGGGGAGTTGTTGCTATTTGCAGGGATTACGTTGCCGCACATGGAGGTGTCAAATCTCAGTCAAAATGCGCTTCCCAATGGTTTTCACGGGATCTTTGCCGCGATCCCTTTTGCCATCTGGTTTTTTCTCGGCATAGAGGGTGTCGCCAATGTCGCAGAGGAGACCATTCGTCCGCAGCGGACCATTCTGATCGGTTTTGGATCCGCCATCCTAACCCTGGTGGTGCTATGTATCCTCACATTTGTCAGTTCCGTCGGTGTCGGGGGATGGGAAGCCATCGTCTACAGGGCCGATGGGTCATCCTCGGATTCTCCGCTCCCACTGGCATTGGCCAAGATCGTCGGCGATAACAATCTGCTCTACCACCTTTTGATCACGGTAGGTCTATTCGGACTCGTTGCCTCGTTTCATGGGTTGATTCTTGCAGCCGGTCGCTCCACTTTTGAATTCGGACGCGTCGGGTTTGCCCCGTCATTTTTAGGAAATGTGAACGGAAAGTTCAAGACGCCGGCCAATGCATTGCTGGTCAACATGGCAATCGGTATTGCTGCGCTTTTAACCGGGAAGACCTCGGAGATCATCACGATCGCGGTATTTGGCGCCCTCACACTGTATATCATTTCCATGGTCGCCGTGATCCGGCTGAGAAAAATCGAGCCATTGCTGGAAAGGCCATTCCGGGTCCCTTTCTATCCCGTTTTTCCGATAGTCGCCCTTGTCATCGCGGTCATATCCATCTCCGCCATGCTGGTGGACAACCTGAAGATGGGCGGACTTTATTTGTTGATCTTATTGGGCAGCTTTCTTGCATTCAAGCTATTTTATACAACAAAAAACAGATGATCATCACTTTTAAAATTTCCAGACATGAGTGCTGAGGAGATCCTGAATTATGTGAAACAGCACCCTTCCGGTAAAGTGAAACTGGCGTTTGCCGATATCGACGGTGTGTTGCGGGGGAAGTATGTATCGGCTGAAAAATTCGCATCGATCGCGGAAAAAGGAATGACTTTTTGCGATGTGATCTTCGGATGGGACGCGGCTGATGTACTGTACGACAAGCCGGGAGTAACGGGATGGCATACCGGATATCCGGATAGTCCTGCATCCATCGACCTGTCCACATTCAGGAAAATACCCTGGGAAAACGATATCCCGTTTTTTCTGGGAGAACTCAACACCAAAGAAGGGCTTCCATCTCCCGTTTGTCCGCGCCAGTTGATCAGGAAGGTATTGGCGGATGCCAATAACGCCGGGTTTTCACCGGTTTTCGCACAGGAGTTCGAGTGGTTCAATTTCGCGGAAACGCCCGACTCCGCCCATGAAAAACAGTTCAGGGATTTAAAGCCATTGACGCCCGGGATGTTTGGGTATTCCATTTTGAGGTCCACCCTCAAGAACCCGTTTTTTTCAGATCTTTTCGATCTGTTGAAGAAGTTCAATGTCCCCATTGAGGGTTTGCATACTGAAACCGGTCCGGGCACCATCGAAGCCGCCATTGCACATTCGGGTTTGTTGGAAGCGGGCGACAGGGCGGTGCTGTTCAAGACCGCGGTGAAAGAGATCGCCTACAAACACAACATCATGGCCACGTTCATGGCCAAGATCAACGAAAACCTTCCCGGGTGTGGAGGACATGTCCATCAGAGTCTTTGGGATCTAACCGGAAACCATAACCTCTTCTACGATGACAGCGACAAGCAGAAACTGAGCGAAACCGCAAAGCGCTACATCGCGGGTCAGCTGCATTGCCTTCCGCATATCCTTCCCATGTTCGCCCCGACCATCAACAGTTACAAAAGGCTGGTAGAGGGTGCATGGGCTCCCACCACACTGACATGGGGCATTGACAACCGGACGGTGGCCTTGCGCGTATTGAATGGCGGCAGTGCATCCTGCAGGGTCGAGACCAGGGTGATCGGTGCAGATGTCAATCCGTATCTGGCCCTTTCCGCCTGTCTTGCAGCCGGGCTTTACGGCATCAGGCATGGATTGACACTCGACCAGCCTGCCACCGTAGGCAATGGGTATCAGGATGAGTCGAATGGCAGGATCCCTTACACGCTGAAAGACGCCACCGATAACATGAAAAATTCACCCATTGCCAAAGAGCTCTTCGGCGACATCTTTGTCGACCATTTTGTGCAGACACGCGATTGGGAATGGAGGCAACACCTCAGGGTGGTCACGGAATGGGAGTACAAGAGATATTTTGAGATCATCTGAAGCATCATATTCATTTAAAAAAACAGACATGTTTGACAGGGTTTACCAGTATAACTTTCCCACAACGATCCGGTTTGGCGCAGGTTCCGTTGCCGAACTCCCCGACTACCTCAAAGCCAACAATCTGAGTGATCCTTTGATCGTAACGGATCCCGTCGTGGCGGAATTGGGTTTTTTCAAGAAGATCATTGAGTCATTGAAGAACAGGAATATCTCCGTGGAGGTTTTTTCCGATATCCATAAGAATCCTGTAAAGTCGGATGTGTACAAGGGAACGGACAGGTACGATGATACCCATCGGGATTGCATCATCGGTATCGGTGGTGGAGCCGCAGTGGATGTCGCAAGTGCGATTCTGTTGCGCATCAACCACCGGGAAGATCTATTCAAATACGATGACCTCATAGGCGGTGATG
>CAJBPC010000527.1 GCA_903957405.1 uncultured bacterium
CGCGGGGTATGCGTGACCGTTATGTGCAGGCATGGTTGAAGGATAATGTCCTTAAGCGCCAGGTGGAACTCAATATGAGCACGCCCACCGACTACGACTTCATCGGCACGGGCAGTGCAGCCTGGGACTCCACACGCTTCGAGATCGTGTACGTGGAGGCGGGCCGTCCTGCGACGGGCGTGACACTTGATCCGGACGATGCGGCGGAGCAGCCGAGCGTGAAGCTCTACCCGAACCCTTCGAAGACGGCGGAGGTGAAACTCTCGCTGCGGGCGATGGCACCGGGGGCCTACTATGTACATGTCCTCGACATGACCGGCCGGCTGGTGGCTACCACGTCATTGCAGCATCGTTCGGTGAATGGCGAGTACCGGATCCTCGAAGGCCGTCGCCTGACATCGGGAACTTATATCATCAGATTATCCGATCAGCATAAACAACTCAAGGAAACCCTTCGCCTGATGGTGGATTAGGGAGGTTCATCGCAGGGAAAGGAGGCCGCGTAGTTGCGCGGAGTCCTTTCCCTGCTAAACCCTTTAATTAATTTCTCTGCGCAGAAAAAAAATACAAGATGAAAAAGATAATGACCATACTCACGCTGCTGATATCCCTGAACGCATTCTCGCAGGCCGATATGGATGACGGTGACGGGCAGACAGTCCCTGTCGACGGGGGGATTTCCCTACTGCTGGCGGCGGGCGCGGTGTATGGGGCGCGGCGGTTGAAGCGGATAGTGGGAAAAGAAGAGAAGTGAACCTGGTGGCATGGGGGGTGTTTAAGGTGAAATAAGCATGCTGTTCGTAACTGGGTATAGGGGTCAGATGGATCTTAGGATCGATGCCTGATATTGCCTGTGATGTTGGTTGGATCAATAAAGCGGGTCTGGGGTATGGATCGGTTTTGAGTTTTTCAGCGGTAATACTCAGGAAAAAAATCCGGAAAATACATTTCGATCAAGTTTTCGATTTTTTTACTTTCCCATCGGCATTAATCCGCGGCTCTCCTTTTCGGGCGTCATAGCATTTGTCTCGGTTGCAAGTAGTGCTGATAAGCGCCCTGTCAGCTTTCCTTTCATTCGACCTTATGAAAAGTCATTGCTTAATTCCAGGTGCGGCATTCTCGAACAAATGCCTGATAGCATCGCACTGCGTACATGGGAAGGAGACCTGGCCTTCTCCATGTTTGAGGACAGGTCGATCAGACTGGCGGCTCGTCTGCATAGGTTCCGGGGTGCCAATGCCCTTATAGCCCTTCCTTTCCAATTCGACTATCTCATCGCGTTGCACGTCTGCATGAGGTCGCAGGTGGCTGCGTTTCCCATCGACATCTCCACTTGAATCATTCCGTTGACTTCCGCTTGATGGAAAAAAGGTTAAAAATCCCAGATGAAGAAATTGTATTCGGGATAGCGGATCTGCCGTGCCGGCTTGATCGGCAAGTCGTTGACTCCGGGAAAATAATCGGCAACCCTCATAATGTCCAGCCTGTGTGAAAATGACCTGGTGATGAATCTGTGGCAGTTCCTGCTTGCCATCTCAATGATCCTGTCACACAACGCCTTCGTAAAGCAGAGTCCGCCGTCCAATATGATATTCGTGTAGAAATGCCTGTTGCCTGTCCAATCCCCGACGATCACAGTATCGGATCGGTGCCAGGGGTCGAGGTCTAACTGTCTGTCTGACAAAGGTATCAGCCTTTTGGTGCAACCGAGCAGGAGGACCGTCCCCGGCAACAAATTGTTTTGATACGTTTGAACGTCTTCTTCCGTGGGTGCCAAGGGAAAAGGCAGGTCGCTCGACCAGTAGTCTTTGTCAGCCGTCTGGTTTTTCACGGCAAGCACCCTGTTAAGGTTCGTCTTTGGATTCAGGTATGCATTGCCGTTATTGAACCCTTTGGACCAGACCATGGAATCGTCATGCTCCCAAACGGTAGCACTCCAGCAACCGAAATCCCCCGGTTTTATATCGTTGAAAATGCCATTCAATTCTTCGATCGTGGGCAACCTCCAACCATCACCCAGGCGAGAACATTCTTGTACCGCCTCGTGCCATCTCATATATGGAAGGATTTCGCTGTGTATCTCGATGCTCATTTTCATGATAGGGTACTTGATTGATCTGGCCATGTGGCCCGATCTCGTTTCATGACTTTTTATCAGCTACAGTAAGGGTTCGGAATTGGAATATCTCTTTAGCCATGTTTGACTCCGGTATCATCCGCTGCGAGTTGTGTTCATGAAACATTGAATCGACAGGAAGCGAAGATTGCAATCAGGCATTTGTTCCAACCGTCTTTTGCACAGGCACTTTAAGCCTAAAAATAGATACGACAATCTTCAAAATCAAGTTGATGATTGAGACTGTAAAATATTTTGTGTAATTGTTTTCATTGGTCTGTTTTCAGCGTCAGGAATACCGGTCAGTCTTCCCATTGTCGGTATATCAGGTACAAAGCGTTTCCACGACCGGATCCCATCTCAGGGCATACATCTCCTGAGCCGGACAGTGAGTCTTTTTTTCCGCCGCCAAGTAAGAGCAAGTGTGCGTCTTCCGTCTATTTCAAAGGGGAATAGACTGTATTGACAAAGACCATTTGCTCGTTCGAATTGTATATCAACTGTTTGGTCGGGGAATAGCCGATCCCGAGCATGAAGTTGTTGTAGTCGACCGCTCTTGTATCTATTTCCAAGACGATGACCGGCCTATCCCTTTCGATTATGTCTCTGGCGCCTTCCAGTGCTGCGAATTCGTGACCTTCCAGGTCGAGATGTATGACTGATATTTTTTCTGAAACGATGGAATCCAGTCTCACCATCCTGACGATCTTAGTTCCTTTCGCACTGATCTCGCTTCGTGGACCCATTTCCCTTCCTTGCTCGTCAATATGAGATAACAAGCCCATGTCATTTTGATTGCTCAATGCGAAGGGGTAGAGAACGATATTGTCCAATCCATTCGCTTCGATCGTCTTCCTTGCACATTCATACATCAATTCATTCGGTTCGAATGCAAAGACCCTGTCAAATGATTTGAGCGCCGGCAAAAAATCCCCGAATCCTGCACCCGCATGAACGATGTTGCCTTCCAACGATGCCAGGAAGGCGATGGTGCTCTCTTCATGTACACCTCCGTTCAAAATTGTTTGAGCGGTATAGGTATATTCGATTTCCCTTGGGAGGAAGTATTCTCCGTATTTATTTCTTGCCTTCAGCATGATGATGGAATTTGATCAATCTCTCAAACGATTTTCCAGGAATATTAGTGCAAGGATACTGAATAAAGGTGTTCCCCGTCTTTAATCCGGTCTGTCCGAGAGGTTCCGTCTTTATCTGACGAAGTGTTTGATTTGACTTCGGATTGGGATACATTTATCTGCACAATCCCTATACGTTCCCAATGTCAACCATCTGTCAGGTCCTCCGGGAGGATCGTATTTCCAATCCATCCTTCATTTTTCTTGAGGATGGCGTACAGCGCTCATTCAGCCGCTCTGAGATCTTTCTATTTGCCTCCGCCTTGGGCGAGGTCCTGGAAGCTAAAGAGATCCGCCGCGAAGACCGTATTGCCATCCTCCTTCCTGACGGTGCCAGGCTCTGTGTAGCCTTCCTCGGATTGTCCTGCCATTGCATCGCAGCGCCTTTGAACCCCGCGGCTTCCCTGCCCGATCTGCTTTCGTGGCTGGAGGATCTGGAACCTCGCGCTATCATGGTCGGCGAGGGAAGTCCTCCTGTCGCCCTTGAAGCGGCTGAAAAGATAGGGTTGCCCCTCATACATTTCGAAGACATTGCAGTACCCATACATGGCACCACTCCGTCGATCCATCCGGAGCCCCGGCCGGAGGACGTGGCCCTCATCCTGCATACCTCCGGTACCACTGCCAAGGCGAAGATGGTACCGCTGACTCATGGAAACCTTATACGTTCCGCTTCCAACATCGCCGACGCGCTGAAGCTGCGACCTGAAGACCTGTGTCTGAACGTCATGCCGATGTTCCACATTCACGGCATCGTCGCCTGTCTGCTTGCACCGCTCGTTTCAGGGGGCAGGGTGTTGGTTTCCGAAGGCATCGATGCGACCCGTTTCTTTGGGTTCCTCAAAGCGCGCAAGGCCACCTGGTATTCCGCCGTTCCCACACGCCATAACAACCTCCTCGACCATCTGAAGGCATATCCGGGTCTTCAGGAAGGCCATCATCTTCGGTTCATTCGATCGTCATCCTCCGCATTGCCGGTCGCCTTGTTCGATTCGCTGGAATCAGCATTCGGTGTACCGGTCATAGAGGCCTATGGCATGACGGAGGCGGCCCACCAGATGTGTTCCAACCCGCTGCCACCCGCCGTTCGGAAGCCCGGCTCCGTAGGACTACCCATGGGTCCAGAAGTCAGCGTGGTCGACAGCCAGGGTAAGGAAGTCGTCTCCGGTGAGGTCGGGGAAGTGGTGATCAGGGGCGACAACGTGACGCCCGGATACCTTAACCTCCCGGAGGAAAGACAGGAGCGGCTTGAGGGCGGATGGTTCCGCACCGGCGACCTGGGGCATATGGACAACGACGGCTATCTGTTCCTGCACGGCCGTGTAAAAGAGATCGTGAACCGGGGCGGCGAGAAGGTGTCCCCGGCGGAAGTCGACGCCTGTCTGCTCAGGCACGAAGCCGTGGCTGAAGCCGCCTGTTTCGCTGTGCCCCACCCATCCCTCGGAGAGGATCTCGCGGCGGCCGTGGTGCTGCATAAGGGCTTCGATGCCGACGAGACGACGCTCAGGACCTACCTGTTCGACCGGCTCAGTCATTACAAGATACCCAGCCGCATACTCGTCATCGACTCCATCCCCAAGAGCAGCATCGGCAAGGTGCAGAGAAGACAGCTGGCGAACCGTCTTGAACACATGCTCCAGGCGGGGTCGGAAAAACCGACCGATGAGGCGGAGCGCTTCCTGGCGGAAGTATTCCGCGATGCGATCTCCGGGTGTATGGATGTGGGCAGGGCCGCCAATTTCTTCGGACTCGGCGGCGACTCGCTGCAAGCGATCCGGGCAGCACAACGGATCGGTACCCGATACGACATCGAGCTGCCGGCTCATGAGGTCTTTCGGCATCCCACACCTCAGACCTTGGCGACCCGCATCTCGGTGCTCCGCAAGGAGGCCCTGATGAAGTCCCTGGAGAAGAGACTCGCCAATCTGCCGCAGGAGCAGATCGAGGCTTTACTCAAGAATATATGAACCGGTGAATCGAATCAGTGTTGAAAAAATACGAATATGTCGACGGAACGGATTGACCTTGGAGAGCGACTCTCATCCCTTTCTCCTGACGAACTGGAGTCGCTTCTGAGAAGCCTGGATCAGGTCGAACGGACAGATGCCACAGGCGACAAAGACGCGACACAACATCTGTCAGGGGAAGAGTCCGGTGAAGGCATCTTTCCTGCCACCTATGCTCAGATCCTTTTCTGGAGGCAGTACGACGCCGACCGGGGCGGTTCAAACAACCATCAGTCGATGGCCTTTCGCATCCGCGGGGGGCTGGATGTCGAAGCGTTAAAGTCCTCTTTTCAGATTCTTTCCGATTCCCAGCCCTCGTTGCGCACGGTGTATTTCGAGGATGACCGTGACGTCTGGCAGCACATAAAACCATCGCTTCCCATACCCTTCGAGTTCATCGATTCGGATGCGTTGCCCGACATCGAGGAGTTCCTGAAGAGGCCCTTCGATCTGGAGTCGGAGCCTCCTATCCGGGTGCGACTTGTAAGGGAAGAGGTGGATGTCCATCTGCTGCAGATCGTGTTGCATCATATCGCCTCCGACGGGAGGTCGAAGGTGGTCATGCTTCAGCGGTTGTCAGAAATTTACAATAGTCTGAAGACAGGAGATGCCGCAGAAGCAAGTATCCATGCTTCGCATCTGGGCAGAAAGGCGATTGCGGAAAGAGCATGGCTGTCAGATCCGGCGTCTGAGGAGACGAAGCGCTACTGGCAGGAGTCATCTTTCTCCAAAGGCATAGGGCATCCCTGGCCCGGGGGCCGTCATCGGGTTAGGGATTTGAACACCGACCCGTATGTATCGGACAGATTGGATCTCGATCTGGGAGAGGATCTGTCGCAAAAACTGCGATTATACGCATCGGAAAGGGGGATGACACCATTGCAGGTGATGATGGGCTGTTACTTTCTTTGTTTGCAGAGATTGGGTCCTGGTGGAGCCGTGACCTTCGGGATGCCGGTGGACATGCGTAACCGCGAGGAGGATGGATCCATGGTGGGATGTTTCATGAACGTGGTTCCCGTCACCATGGATGCGGAGCCGCCCGGCAGCATCGAAGACTATCTCGCTCTTGCCGCCGAGCGTATGAGAAGTGCCGTCGAGCATGCGAGGATGCCGCTGTTCAGCATCCTGGAGGTCGGGTTTTCGGCTGGTGATTCGGCGAGGACCATGGCATGGAAGACGATCGTGAATTTCAAGGAGGATCATGCCGACGCCTTGTTTTTTTCAGGTGCATCGATCGAATGCTTGCCCTACATGCAGCTTGGGACTTCGGGCGACATAGCACTCACATTGAACCGATCACGCGTAAAAGAAGGCCGGCACTCCATCGCTTTTTCGGCAGAC
>CAJBPC010000528.1 GCA_903957405.1 uncultured bacterium
GATGGTACGTTGCTGCATTCCGCGAATTCGGTGGATTCCAGCTGGTGTCAGATGATACGCCGCCGCAGATATCCTTCAATGGTTTGCTCGATGGAGGAAGTGCCGCGTCCATGAAAAGCATTGTGGTGACAACCCGGGATGATCATAAAACCGTCAAGAACTTTAGGGCCGAGCTCGATGGAAAATGGCTGATGTTCTCCCAAAAAGGGACTACGTTCAGCTACCGGTTTGATGAGCACTGCCCCTCGGGCAAGCATACCCTCTCGGTGAGCATTGAAGATGAAGCCGGCAACAAAACCACCCGGAATGTTGTTTTCTATCGGTAAAACAAATATAAAATGAGCATATTGCAAGAGGGCGATAAAGCGCCGGCATTCAGCGTAAAGGATTCAGAGGGCAATCAGGTTTCTTTGGATGACTTTAAAGGGAAGAAACTCGTGTTGTATTTTTATCCGCAGGACAACACGCCTACATGCACCGTGCAGGCCTGCAACCTGAGGGATAACTTCTCCCTCTTGACGAAAAGAGGATTTTCGGTTGTCGGTGTCAGTCCTGATGAGGAGTCCAGCCATAAGAAATTCGCTGCCAAGTTCAGTTTGCCTTTCGTATTGATCGCGGATCCCGAGCACGAGATCATCGGAAAATATGGCGTGTGGGGCGAGAAACAGATGTATGGAAAAAAGTACATGGGGCTATTGCGTACAACCTTCGTCATTGACGAGGCAGGGCTGATCGAGAAGATTTTTCGCAAGCCGAAGTCGAAGGAACATGCACAGGAGATCCTGGCGGCCATGCCTTGATGAGCAATAGCGCCCCGGCTCAGAATACTTCGTTCAGTCCGAAGAAAAGCCCGCTCGAGCCGTATCTGCCGAAAGCATAATCGATGCAGATATTCGTCCTGCTTTCTTTTTTCAGCAGGATCCGTAATCCTCCCCCTCCGGAGGGTTCCAGCCTGTCGAAGAGTTTCACTGACTGTCCGTCAGATGCCGTCTGCACGTTTGTGAACAGCACACCGCTGAAGAGTTTGTTGCGGCTTAGTGGGAAGCGGTATTCCGTTTCAAGATACACATATGACGGACCTTTGAATCGAGCGATGGTATACCCTCTTCCACTCCGGTTGTAAAGGTCGCCTGCCGTGCCGGAAAAATCGAGATAGGGCACATCTCCTGAAAGGCGAAACGTGCCCAGATGCCAGAAGGCCAGTATGTGTTCTGGACGCTTGTCGGATAGGCTGAAATATTTACGGAACTCCGTGATCAGTTGCACACTGTTCAGCGCACTTCCAAGGAATTTGTTGTTCGATCGGATTACAAGATCCGCATACATTCCTCCATAGGATCGGTTGGGATGTTCGCGTGTGTTATACTGAATATTAAACATGACCCCGTTTGCGGAGTATCGTTTCGGGTCGATTCCTTTTTCGATGCTGTATGTGTAATGGGGTGTCAAGATACCGGCATCAACCTGCAATAGCTCCTCTTTTATGCTGGTGTGCAGGTCGATATTTACGCAACCCCCTATTAAAAGCGACTCATTGATCCGGCGATATACTTTTTCATTTAGCCTGAATAAGCCAAAGCTCATGGGGTAGCTGCCCACTGAATTTCGC
>CAJBPC010000529.1 GCA_903957405.1 uncultured bacterium
TGGCAGAAAGACTTGCCGGCGAAACAGCATCACGTCCATTGCTTGAAGGCAGGAGCGGACTTGCGCTCTCTCAGCTGATCGAAGAAAAAATCACCCAACGCAAGCCTTTTTACGGCATGTCGAAGATAACCATCAAGGACACGGATATCCACATCGATCAATTTTTTAAAATATTGGGTTATGCATAAAAACAGGACATATATTAAACTTGCAGGCATTTTGGGTGCGCTTGCCGTGATGCTGGGAGCTTTTGGCTCACATGTATTTAAAGAATATTTGACGCCGGAGCAGATGTCTGCTTTCAATACGGCCGTATCATACCAGTTTTACCATGTACTGGCACTTTTGTGCGTTGGAGTGCTCTACAAACGCTATCATACCAAACTGCTGGCCAGAGCGGGAGAGATGTTCCTTGCAGGCATCTTGCTTTTCTGCGGTTCTCTTTACCTGTCAGTCGGCCTGACGGTCACGGGCATGGGAAGTCTGGGTGCCCTGGGCCTCATAACCCCCATTGGCGGTGTACTCCTAGTCGTTGGCTGGATATGTTTATTCATTGGTGTGCCGAACCATGTTTCAAAGTCTGAAAGCGAAAGGGAGTAAGCAGGGTAGGCGATAACTTGATATCTTTGTCGCCAACCTAACCCGCAATCCCACGCATGGCCAGTAGCCAGAGACCCTCCAAGAAAAAAACGTCCCCGGAAAAACTGCATACAGAAAAATTCCAGGAAGTCGACCTGGGCAAAATCGTCAGGGATGAACGCTCGCACAAGATATTGGGCGCATTCATGCTCCTGATGGCGTTTTTCATCTTCGTCGCATTGACATCCTATCTCTTCACATGGCAGCAGGATCAGGACGAGGTCCGCTATCGGGGTTGGGATATCCTGATGCCCAATAACCTGAAGATCACCAACACGCTGGGGTCCTTCGGAGCGTTCATTTCCCATAACCTGGTCTGGGATGGTTTCGGGGTCGCATCCTTTCTTTTCTGCAATCTTTTCTTCGTGATCGGAGTCAATCTGCTCTTCGGCAGGAAGGTTTTCTCCTTGCTGAAGCATATCATCTATCTCCTCATCGGACTGATCCTTTTCAGCATCGGCTTTGCCTTCGTCATGAACGGATCGGATTTCCAGTGGGGTGGAGAATTGGGCAATATCATGAACGAGTGGCTGAATGCCTTCATAGGTCATTTCGGCACGGCAATGCTGCTGATCGTGTCGTTGGTGTCCTACCTCATTTGGCGCTTCAATCCGGTATTCAATATGCCGAAACTCCCTGCCTTCAATAAGGAAGCCAAACAGACAGGGGCCGACCTTCCGTCGGATCCCGAAGAGGAGTTGACAGACAATGTGGAAGACGCCGCGTCGGTGACCGTGAAAAAAAAACAGGGCAACGGCTTGAAGGCAACCGACAGAAAAGCCACCCTCTTATCCTTGCAGGATGAGGAAGACGGGGCGGATCCGGGCTTCACGCTGGTGGAAAAACCATTGGACCTGACTTCGCAGGGGACGCCTCTTTCACCCTCGCTTGAAAGCCGGGACGCCTATACGACAGCGCCTCCCTTGCGTGCTGATCCCAGAGATGCGGAA
>CAJBPC010000530.1 GCA_903957405.1 uncultured bacterium
AGGTCGAAAGCATGGTGCAGCAGGCGTATGCTTTTTTGCTCATCTTTTACCGGCAGCGACATACAGCCAAGGCCAATGGGTGGAAATGAAAATATTGTCATGGATCCTCTTGTTTTATAAGCTCAACCTTCAAAAAGAATGTAAATATCGAGCATGGCTTTATTACATTCATACCTATTGCTGGCAATGCATTTTATTATACCTGCGTGAACAGTCCACCCTTTTGGTTTGTATAATTTATATGAACCCAATTCGCAGCATATTTTTGGTCATAATTTTGCTCACCGGTTTTTTAACAAGCATTTCCCAACCGATATACGAGACCCGCCGGGGAGATCCCAACGGCATCGATAAATGGTATATGGGACGTCAGATCGCACATGTAATGAGCCACTATGGAATACAGTGGTTGGAGCGCTCAGAACGTCAGGAGGAAGAAGATACTGAGCAACTCATAAAAAACCTGGGACTTAAACCAGGCATGCATATCGCTGATATTGGCGCCGGCAGCGGCTATCATTCTGTTCGCATGGCAAAACGCATTGGTAATGGAAAGGTATTTGCCGTGGATGTAGAGCAGGAGATGATTCGCTTTATGGATGAGCGGTTTAAAAAAGGCAAGATCACGAATATCAAGACTGTCCAGAGCAGTGAAAAGGATATCCCTATAGAGGAGGGGACTGTTGACGTCATTCTCATGGTGGACGTGTACCACGAGTTTTCATTTCCCTATGAGATGGGACGTTCAATGCATACTATTCTGAAACCGGATGGTAGGGTTTACTTAGTGGAATTCAGGGCAGAAGATTCATCTGTCCCCATAAAGGCCGTCCACAAAATGAGCGAAAGTCAAGCAGTCAAAGAGATGAAAGTTGCCGGATTCGAACTGGAAACCAACATAGACAACTTGCCATGGCAGCATTGCTTAGTATTCAGAAAAAAGAAATGATGTTCAAGCCAGCGTCATCTGGCTTCAAATCCCCGCATCAACCGAACATAGAACGGGAATATCTCTTCTGGTTCCTCCAGTTCATGATGCCAAAGCTTCTCCCATTCGAAACTGTAAAACCCCTTGTATCCACCTTTTGAAAGCAGATCGAGCCCCTGAAATACAGGAGCCAACCCTTGCCCGACATGCGTGTACCGCATCTTTCCGTCCTGCATCTTGAAATCTTTCACATGCACGTGTTTGATGTACGGGGATAACTTGGGATAGACCATGATCGGGACCTCTTTGGTCACCGACCACATGTTTGTCATATCCCAAACCAATCCGACTTTGGCGTGATTCACCCCCTGCATGATGTCCAAAATGTCGTCTGTATAGACCACATCACCATGCGTCTCCATGAGCACAGACACGCTTGTTTTTTGAGCATATTCGGCAAGGGTGATAAGGCCTTTTTTAATGAGATCGAGTGTGGCCTTTTTTTCCTGATCCTTTGGGAGATTATTAGGGAATACGCGCACATAAGGACATCCCAGGGCCTCGGCCAGATCGATGAATTGCCTGGCTTCATCGAGGCTTTGGATCCTCTTTTCACCTTCGGGCAAGTGCATGGGTGCAGAGGCACCGAGGCAAACGATTTTGACACCGGAATCTTCGGCAATCTTGCGAGATAGTTTGACTTTATCCGGCGTATTGAAATCCGTACACTTCGGCAAGTTAAGTTCGCGCAGGATGCCTCGAATCTCAATCCCCTGATAGCCATTCTCCCGGGCGAATTTCACCGCCTTCTCGTATGGCCAGTCAGGACACCCAAGGGTCGTGAAACTCAATTGCAGTTTCTGCTTTTTTAGAGGCTCATTGAAAGCAAGCATTCCCGCTCCCAACAGACCGGATGTGGTCTTGATGAAAGTCCTTCTGTTTTGTGAACGATCCATGATCATAAATATACCAAAACTGGGCTGATCAACAGCTTGTATTCGTTTTTTTTATGACATCAGGCACTGACGGATAACAATTCAACTTCAAATATCAGGGTGGAGTTCGGTCCTATTTGTGCACTTATCTGACGGTCACCATACCCTAGTTGCGAAGGAATAAAGAAACGCCATTTGCTTCCAGTGGTCATAAGTTGAAGGCCCTCAGTCCAACCTTTTATGACCGCATTCAGTGGGAATGTTGCAGGCTGACCCCTTTTGACCGAACTGTCGAAAACCGTCCCATCGATCAAAGTACCATGATAGTGGCAAGTCACCTTGTCCGTGGCCTTTGGTTTAACACCATCTCCTTCGGTCATCACTTCATATTGCAAGCCACTTGGAAGTTCCGTTACTCCAGGCTTTACACGGTTTAATGCCAAATATTCTTGCCCGGCTTTCAGGTTCTCATTCGCCTTATCGTTCCGTAACCCGAAAAGTTTGTCTGCGATTCCCATTATGTATATGAGTTCTTTTTAGTTTATTTTCCGCCTTTGAGTTCATCCTGCAACAACTTCAATTCATCCCATTTGCCTGCAGCGGCAAGTTTTGACTGCTTAGGCCAAGTTGCGGGATCGTGCATGGCGAAATTAGACTCTGCTGCCTCAAGAATGCCTTTCAACTTCTTCTGCGATGTTTTTGAAAGGTCTGCAAAAGTCAGAATATTTTCTTTGGCAAAAAGCTCAGCGATTTTCTTTCCAACACCTTCAATCTTCGTCAAATCATCCATGGAAACCTCTTCAGCAATGGCTTTGACTGATTTTAATGCAGTCTTTTTAGTCA
>CAJBPC010000531.1 GCA_903957405.1 uncultured bacterium
AAGGCACCCATCGGAGTACAACAGGATTTATTTGGAAATCCTGTAGGGGAAATGCCGGAAATAAAGGAACCGCATGATTCGGATCCGGAAGTGACCGATGTCATCAAGGTCGAACACAATATTTATAATACGCCTCATACCTATTTTGCCATAACGGATGACGCTGCAAGAACGAATCTTGTCGAACAACTGATGAAGCAGGATGAAATCTGCTTCGATACGGAAACGACCAACATCGATGCCAACAACGCAGAACTCGTAGGATTCAGCTTTTCCTGGAAAGCCGGAGAAGCGTATTACGTCCCTTGCCCGGATGATCAGGTAGAAACCAAAAGAATCCTGTCGTTCTTCAATCCGCTGTTTTCAAACAAAGACATCACCTGGGTTGGACAAAACATCAAATACGACCTGCTGGTACTGAAATGGTACGGCCATGAATTACAAGGCAGACTTTTCGATACCATGGTCGCCCATTATGTCATCGAACCGGAGGGAAAGCGATCCATGGATCTGCTGAGTGCACAATATCTCGGATATGAGCCGGTGTCTATTACCGAACTGATCGGGAAAAAAGGAAAGGGACAAGGCAATATGCGGGATGTGGAAATCGATAAGATCAAAGAATATGCGGCGGAAGACGCCGACATCACCCTGCAACTCAAACATGTCTTCCTGCCGAAATTGAAAGAGAAAGGAGTCGAAAAAGTTTTTTACGAGGTCGACAATCCTTTGGTGAAAGTACTGGCTGATATTGAATTTGAAGGTGTCGCAATAGATGTGGCTTTTCTTCAGGAATACTCAAAAGAACTGGAAAGGGAAGCTAAAATAGCCGAAGAAAAAGTCTATCAGGAAGCCGGCGTGCGGTTCAACCTGGCTTCTCCCAAACAACTGGGAGAAGTGCTTTTCGAAAAACTGAAACTGGACCCGAAAGCTAAAAAAACGAAAACAGGACAATATGCGACGGGGGAGGATGTATTGCAGAAACTCGCTCACCAAAGTCCGATTGTGGAAGATATCCTGGCGTATCGAGAACTCACCAAACTGAAATCAACGTATGTAGACTCCCTGCCACAACTCATCAACCCCAAAACCGGCCGAGTACACACGTCGTATGGACAAGCCGTAGCAGTCACCGGGAGGCTGGCAAGCAACAACCCTAACCTGCAAAATATACCTGTCAGGTCGGAAAGGGGAAAGGAAATTAGAAAAGCCTTCATTCCAAGAGACAAAGACCATCGACTGATTTCAGCCGATTACTCTCAGATTGAACTGCGCATCGTTGCGGCCATCAGCGGTGACCCGAACATGTGCGAAGCCTTCCGCCTTGGTAAAGATATCCATACAGCTACCGCGGCTAAAGTATATGGCATACCCGAAGCAGAAGTGACGAAGGAACAACGGTACAAAGCCAAAAGTGTGAACTTCGGTATCATTTACGGACAAGGCGCTTTCGGATTGGCCGATAACCTCGGTATCAGCAGGACAGAAGCAAAAGCCATCATCGACAATTATAAAAAAGAATTCTCCGGCATAACATCTTACATGGAGAATACCGTGAATTTCGCACGCGAAAAAGGATATGTGCAGACCCTCATGGAACGTAAACGGTGGCTGAGGGACATCAACTCTTCCAATTTTACTGTCCGTGGCTTTGCCGAACGAAACGCCATCAACTCTCCCATCCAGGGTACTGCCGCGGATATGGTCAAGTTGGCCATGGTAAGAATTCATAAAGACCTGAAAAATCAAGGCCTCCGCAGCCGAATGATCATGCAAGTGCATGATGAACTGGTCTTTGATGCACACAAAGACGAAACCGAAGTCCTGAAAAAAATCATTTTAGAAGGTATGCAGCATGCACTTCCGCTGCCAAATGGAGTACCCGTTATTGCAGAAGCCGGTATGGGTGACAATTGGCTGGAAGCACACTGAGAAAATACTGAAAATTGTATGGAGAGCGTTCTTCA
>CAJBPC010000532.1 GCA_903957405.1 uncultured bacterium
GCACCCATATGACGGAGCCTCTAACCTTTTTGTCGCAATTCCCGGGGAATGACTGGCAATCCTCATCCAACGCATCGATCCGGGAAAGCTGTCATGGGGGTTGGCGTGGAACTGAAAGCCATGGTTAAATCACTAGGGGTAACCATCAGGGCTTTATCGGCACAGCATAGTTTCCGGTGGCAGTGACCTGATCATTATCCTATGTCGGCAGGGTCTTATGATGGCCGAATGTTTTTTCGCTGCAAGACAAAACATCCCGCATGCCGCGAATTGTCCCTGCCTATCTGCCGCATGCATGACATCTGTGATCGGAAAAATGCAATCCATACCGTTGGAATGCTTCGATGTTCACGAGTGAAGCCTAAAAGAATAATTCCAAAGAAGGGACCGTGAGCCTCTGACCCTTGCGAACAAGCCTGCTTCGGCGTAGACTTGTCCTCTTTCGTCGGTACAAATTCGGGAAATCGTCTTTACCAGAAGACTGATGGTGGTTTAGCATCCTTTCGGAATGAATAAATGAAAATTTATGGGGAAACTTGGAAGTTATGTGGCTGGGGAATGGATGACAGGCAGTGGCGAAGGACAACCGCTTTTCAATGCCTGCACGGGGGAGATCGTTGCGCATGCAAGTTCTGCGGGTGTGGACATGGGCCATGCGGTGCGCTATGCCCGGGAGACCGGTAACCCGAAACTCCGACGCATGACCTTTCACGAACGCGGGCGCATGCTGCGTGCGCTGGCATTATACCTCACGGAAAGGAAAGATCGGTTTTATGCAGTCAGTGCGTTGTCCGGTGCCACCAAGGCCGATAGCTGGATCGATATAGAAGGCGGATTCGGCAACCTCTTCGCCAATGCGTCATTGCGCAGAAAACTACCTGATGAGTCTTTCTGCACCGACGGGGATCCTCACCAGCTTGGAAAGATGCAGACCTTCATGGCACAGCATATACTCGTGCCGAAGGAGGGCGTCGCCATACATATCAACGCCTTCAATTTCCCGGTATGGGGCATGCTGGAGAAATGTGCAGTGAACTGGATGGCCGGAGTTCCCGCAATCGTAAAACCGGCCACCATCACTTCGTATCTGACGGAAGCGGTCGTCCGTGAGATCATCGCCTCCGGCATCCTTCCGGAGGGTGCCCTGCAACTCATCTGCGGCAGTGCCGGAGACCTGCTCGATCATGTTGGTTCACAAGATGTTGTGACGTTCACTGGATCCGCAACGACCGGACTCATGCTCCGCTCACACCCGGTGATCCAGCGCGAAAGCGTTCCTTTCAACATGGAAGCAGATTCACTCAATTGCCTCGTGCTGGGGGAAGACGTGCTGCCGGGTTCTGCGGAATGGGACATCTTCGTGAAAGAGATCAGAAAAGAGATGACCGTGAAGGCCGGGCAGAAATGTACGGCAGTCAGGCGGATTTTTGTACCGGAAGACCGGATGGAAGATGCATGGAAAGATATTGCAGGTGCCTTGCAGAAAACCATCATCGGCGATCCCCGGAACGAGAAAGTAAGGATGGGCGCACTGGCGGGTCAGTCACAGCGCAAAGAAGTACGCGATCAGGTACATAAACTCCTTTCAGGGTCACAGATCTTATATGGGTCACTCGATTCTGCCCAGCTTTTGGATGCGGATTATGAGCAAGGTGCCTTTTTAAGTCCCATCCTCCTCGGGAATGATAAGCCGTTCTCAACAGATGCTGTTCATGACATAGAGGCGTTCGGTCCGGTGAGTACGATCATGCCATACCGGGGCATCGACGATGCCATAGCATTGTCAAAGAAAGGGAAGGGTTCGCTGTGCAGCAGCATTGTCACTGCCGACCACAGGCTTGCCCGTTCGTACGTGCTCGGTGCCGGTACGCACCACGGACGCATCCTGGTACTGAATAAAAGCTGTGAGAAAGAAAGTACCGGTCATGGTTCACCATTGCCCTTACTGGTGCATGGCGGTCCGGGCAGGGCAGGAGGTGGGGAAGAAATGGGAGGCCTAAGGGGTATCAGACATTACATGCAACGGGTGGCGGTACAGGGATCTCCCGGAGCGATAACGGCCATAACGAACATTTATCAGGTGAATGCCCCGACCCAGACCGATGACAAGCATCCCTTCAGGAAATATTTCGAGGAACTCCGGATAGGAGATTCCCTTGTCACACACAAGCGCACCGTCACAGAAACCGACATAGTGAACTTCGCCAATGTCAGCTGGGATCATTTCTATGCACATACCGACCATACGTCACTTGAGGGTACATTATTCGAAAAACCAGTGGCACATGGTTACTTCATCCTGAGTGCTGCAGCCGGACTTTTCGTGGACGCTGCAAAAGGGCCGGTCATGCTCAATTACGGCATTGAAGAATGCCGGTTCATGAAACCCGTATATGCCGGCAGCACCATCGGCGTCACACTCACCTGCAAGGAGAAAATCGCGCAGGAGCAAAAAGAGGAGGAGGATATACCCAAAGGGATCGTGAAATGGCTAGTGGAAGTCACGGACGAAACAAGCGAACTTGTGGCACTGGTAACCATCCTGACCATGGTGCGGAAAAAAGAATGGGCGAGAAATGCGTGAACAGTACTGACAAAACGAATGATCGATGAATCACCCCGATGCATATGTCAAGACCAGCATACAGGAACAGATCGGAACGATAGTGTTCCACCATCCACAGAGCAATTCTCTTCCGGCAGCAGTCCTCCAAAACCTGGCAACAGCCATCGATCTTGCAGGAAAAGACCCTGGGATAAAGGTGATCATCCTAAAAAGTGCAGGAGAGAAGGCTTTCTGTGCCGGGGCGTCTTTTGAAGAACTTATCGCCATCAACGACGCAGAAAGCGGCAAACGGTTTTTCTCCGGATTCGCCCATGTGATCAATGCCATGCGAAAATGCCCGAAACTCATCATCGGCCGCGTACAGGGAAAATGTGTGGGGGGAGGTGTCGGACTTGCCTCTGCGACGGACTACTGCCTTGCGATGGAAACGGCAGATGTGAAACTCAGTGAATTGGCGGTAGGCATCGGCCCCTTTGTGGTGGGGCCGGTCGTTGAAAAAAAGATAGGCGGTACGGCTTTTTCACAGCTCGCAATCGATGCCGGCAACTGGAGGTCTGCCACTTGGGCAAAAAACCACGGGCTCTTCGCTGATACTTTTGGCACGATCGGGGAGCTTGACAAAGCAGTGGATGCGCTTGCCGCTAACCTCAGCCGTTCCAATCCAGAAGCGATGCTTGAACTGAAAAAGATATTCTGGCTTGGGACCGATGACTGGGACGAACTCCTCCTGTCAAGGGCTTCGATCAGCGGAAAGCTGGTCACCAGCGATTTCACCCGTAGCGCGATCGCATCATTCAGGAACAAGGGCTGAGACATTCAAATCAGCTTGCCTGATGCGTCAGATATTCAGTCCGCCACAGGTACTGATCACCTGGCCGGTTATATACGAACTGAGATCGGATGCGAGGAACAATGTGGCATTTCCAACTTCCTCGGCAGTTCCGAATCTGCCAAGAGGTATATTCTCCATGAAGCCCTTCGCGGCCTCACCGTCTTTCAGGTAATGGGTCATGTCCGTCTCTATGAATCCGGGAGCGATTGCATTGCACCGGATGTTCCGGCTGCCGAGCTCATGTGCGACAGACTTTGTGAACCCGATGATACCGGCCTTGCTGGCTGCATAGCTGGACTGGCCGGCGTTGCCACGTATGCCAACGATGGAACTCATGTTGATGATGCTGCCCTTCCTGGCTTTCATCATTGGCCTAATGACCTGTTTGGTCATATTGTACACGCTCTTCAGGTTCACGTTCATTACCTCGTCCCATTGCTCCGGCGTCATGCGCAACAGCAGGTTGTCCTTTGAGATGCCGGCATTGTTCACACAAATATCGACCTTACCGAATTCCTTCAAGACCTCCGCAACGAACTGCTCACTTGCGGCAAAATCTCCTGCATTGGTCTTCCATGATCGTGCCTGAACACCCATTGCACGAAGTTTTTCCTCTAAAGCGGCTGCTTTGTCGGCACTGCCGTCACTGACATACGTGAATGCGATGTGTGCGCCGTGTTCGGCAAGTTTTAGGGCAATCGCCTCTCCGATGCCTCTAGCCGCACCTGTCACAATGGCTACCCTGTCCTGAAGAAGTTGCATGATTTGTCTTGTTTATGGAAGTGCAAGATAATCCGTTTGTATAAAAACGCCGCATTCCGAATGGCTCGATGAGCAGGATTCAGGTTGCTTTCCATAAATCATTGACCCGTATTGCTGCATGCGGTTTTCAGGAATAAAAAGGGGCCGCAGTCCTGTTAGTAGGATTATTATCAAAAAAACAACACTCGGTTTTCTGAAATTGAATTGCACAGGACTATATTTGTATCCTTGCCACCTCAAGGGGGCGACGTTATAAAGTCTTTCATTGAAAAAAATGGGCTCTACCAAAACAAAGATCTACAGCACTAAGGTCTGGACAGCGATGTCCATGATACTGGTACTTCTATGGCTCACCGTGAGTCTGCCCTTCATCTATCAGATCGGCATTTTACTGACTGATACCCATCAGATGTCATCATCTTACGATAACTCCAATGCCGATGACACTGCGGAACGTTTCATGGCGAATAACGCTGAAGAAAAAGGGTCCGAAGATCCGAATACATTCAACGAGGAATACATTCACGAATATGAGGCCTGTGACGCTTCACACATGCCCATCCTACAATCATCCATTTTAGATCGCGGCGAGGATTGTATCAATGACTACCACGGCGAATTACACGTGCCGCCTCCCAACCATTGCTGATAATTTACTGCCTCACCCCTCATTCGGGGTTACACTCCATCTTTATTATTGCAATAAAAAAGTCTCATCATCACGTCGAGACGTTACATAAATATGTTCAAAATGAGAAAGCATTCAAAAGAGTTCCTTGCTAACCTTACCCCGGAAAAATGCCTCGAGATCTTAAAGGAGGGAAATCTCCGGTTCATCAACAACCTCAATAAGGACCACGATCATTTGGAAATGGTCAACGAAACCAGAGAAGGGCAGCATCCTATCGCTGTGGTGCTGAGTTGCATGGATTCCCGTACATCAACTGAATTGATCTTCGACCAGGGCCTGGGTGATCTTTTCAGCATCCGTGTTGCCGGGAACATCGTAAACAACGATATCCTCGCTAGCATCGAATATGCCGTCAAATATGTCGGGTCAAAACTGCTTGTCGTCCTGGGGCATACCTCATGCGGTGCCATCAACAGCGCCAAGGCTGGCGTAGAAGACGGACATATCACAGAACTGCTGAAACGCATCCACCCTGCTTTCAGTAAGGCGATGCTGAAGACGGACGACCAATATCTTTTTGAGGATAAGGTATCATATGCCAATGTGGAAAACAGCCTGGAGGAGATCCTGACGCAGAGCGCTATCGTAAAACAGATGTTCACCAATAACGAGATCGGCATTGTAGGTGCCATGTACAATGTCAGTGACGGAAAAGTCGATTTCTTCAAGACACTCACCGGAAAAGATTGAGCGCACAGATCACAAAAATCAAAATAAACAAACCGGAAAAGTCATGTTGAATACGAAATTCCTGAAGAACGACCTCATGTCCGGCATGGTTGTTTTCCTGGTGGCCCTGCCGCTATGTCTCGGCATCGCCGTAGCAAGCGGCGCACCGCCTTTTGCAGGCATCATCTGTGGCGTCATTGGAGGCATCGTCGTTGGATTTTTGAGCAACTCGCACGTCAGTGTGAGCGGACCAGCAGCGGGACTCATCGCGATCATTCTGGTAGCCATCACAGACCTGGGTTACGAGACATTCCTCGCAGCAGTCGTCATTGCCGGTTTGATCCAACTTAGTCTTGGACTTGCAAAGGCAGGCGGCATCTCCAGCTATTTCCCGAGCAGCGTCATTGAAGGGATGCTGGTGGCCATCGGCATCATCATCATCAAAAAGGAGATTCCTCATGCCATCGGCTACGATGTCGCTCATGAAGGAGATTTCTTTTCCTACCAACTGATGTATGCGGAAAAAGGGTTTTTCACCGAACTCGTCCATTCATTCAATTATGCCCATATAGGTGCAATCATCGTGGCGATCGTCTCCCTGGCCATACTGACCGCCTTCAATAAGATCCACGCCCTAAAGAAGATCAAAGCGCTTCCGGGAGCATTGGTCGTGGTGGTTGCGGGCATCCTGCTGAATGAATTGTTCAAAACGACTGCCCCTTCACTCGTCATTGCAGCGGAGCACTTGGTCGTTCTGCCCACCGCTTCCTCCTTCAATGAGTTCCTCGGCCAGTTCACATTCCCGTCCATGGAAGGATTTTTGAATCCGAAAGTCTGGATCGTGGGTGCCACCATCGCCATTGTGGCGAGCATCGAGACGCTCCTCTGTTTGGAAGCAGGCGACAAGATGGATCCACAAAAGCGTTTCTCCAGTGCCAATACAGAACTGCGTGCACAGGGGATCGGCAATATCCTCTCAGGATTCATTGGCGGCCTCCCAATGACTTCCGTGATTGTACGCACCACCGCCAATGTGAACTCCGGTGCACGCACCAAGCTATCTGCCATCGCGCATGGCGTGTTCCTGCTGCTGGCGGTCGTGGCCATTCCCCGTGTATTGAACATGATCCCCATGGCAAGTCTTGCAGCCATACTCATCATGATCGGTTTGAAGCTTGCCAGCTTCAAAGTATTCAAACATATATGGAGCACCGGAAAGCACCAATTCGTTCCGTTCATCATCACGGTGATCGCCGTTGTGTTGACAGATCTGCTGAAAGGAGTGGCCATCGGATTGGTCGTCAGTGTGTACTTCATCCTGAAAGGAAATATGAAGCTGGCTTACTTCTTTAAAAGAGAAGAACATCAGGAAGGAGAAACCATCCATATAGACCTGGCACAGGAAGTCTCATTCCTCAACAAGGCCGCCATCAAGCAGACGCTGGCACACCTGCCCGGTGATACAAAAGTGGTGATAGATGCAGGCAACACCGTATATATCGACCATGATGTGCTGGAGCTGCTCCGTGACTTCATGAACTTCGGGTCAAAAGACAGGAACATCAACGTCCAGCTGCGCAATTTCAAACCGGCATACAGGATGGAATCGGTGAACCATGTACATTCTGAAAAATTCTGACGAACAAGTCGTCACTATGAACCATGAAGAAGACCAATTTTGACGAAAAAAAGGTGATCCATGACCTGAAGCATTATCTGCCATCACAGCAGGCGCTGAAAGATTTCATCCATCACAATACCCTGCATGCTTTTCAGCACCTGAAATTCTATGATGCCATCTTCCGGGCCTCGGCCATCTTCGGCTTCCAAGTGCACCTCGAACTGTCAGATTATAGGGCCATGTATCAAAGCGGACGAATCCGAAAAGACGTGCTCCGACAGGTCATTGGACTCAAGAAAAAGGACATAGCCCTTTGGGAAGATAAACTGCTTGCAGGAACATACACAACATTGCGTCAACCTCGGATTGGTCGATTGAGGGAACTCTGGAAAACCTCTTACAATATCAATTTGGACGATCGGGTTCATCCTCTCCTGTTCCGGATCCTATGTGCCTTTTTGGACCAAGGTGTCGCAATACAGGGATTCCCCGTGAAAAATCTGGGTTTCACAGAAAGTATAAGGGGGTTGGAAAAAGCAAGTGCTGTCAGCTTTTTCCGGACGGATGATGTTCGGAATTTGTTCCTTTCCGGAACCTATTCCCTGGAATCGCTGCTCACAGAGATCGTCGGAGAGCCTGCATATTTCGAGCAGTATCTTTTCGATACGCATTTCGCCCACCCTGGATGGAGTGGATTCGTAAGCGCGATAGAGGACAATCCTAAAACACTGCTCGACAGTAAGAAAATCACGTTCAGCGAGTGGGCTTCTTTTGAATTGCTCATGGAACTGGACGTCCTGCAAGACAGCCTGGGAAAAGGCTGGAAAACCCTTTCGGAGCATGCAAAGGAACCACCCTTGGACTTGTTTGCCCCGATAGAAGCGTCAACGTTCACCGAAGTCATTGAACTTTGGCAGGATGCCTTCGAGTGGAGTTACTATGATTCCGTGCTGAAAGGCCTGGAGATCAGCAGACATCGAATCGCTTCACGCGGAAGTTTATCGTCGAACGGTGGCACGGGCCTTTTCGTTTCTAAAACAGAAACTCCTGCTTCACCAGCCGAAGTGTTTAAAATACCCACCTTTCAGGCCGTTTTCTGCATTGATGAACGCGAGTGTTCTATTCGCCGGCATCTTGAGGGAGTGGACACCGAATGCATCACTTTCGGTGCACCGGGATTCTTCGGGGTGGAGTTCTATTTTCAGCAACAGGGAAGCAAATTCTACGACAAGCTTTGCCCCGCACCGGTCACGCCAAAGCATCTGATCAAAGAATCCGAAGCGAGTGCCGTTCGGAAAGATGAGATGCTATATTCAAAAAACACCCATGGTCTGCTGACAGGTTTTGCATACAGCATGGTCTTGGGATTCGTTGCATTGATCAGGATCATCCAGAACCTCTTCCGACCTCAAATGAGTCCGGCCATCTCCAATGCTTATGGACATATGGATACCGACTCCACCCTGACAATCGAGAACAGGGATCCATCGGAGATAGAAAACGGCCTTCAGGTCGGGTACACCATCGATGAAATGGCTACCAGAGCGGAAGGATTCCTGCGGGGCATCGGACTGGTGGAACATTTCGCCCCAACCGTATACATCGTGGCGCACGGCAGCAGCAGTGCAAACAACC
>CAJBPC010000533.1 GCA_903957405.1 uncultured bacterium
ATCATGGATATGTGGATTTTGAAACGCTGAAACTTCTGTCACGGTCATGCATTTGATAATTTTACGTTACCTCCTACACATGACAAATGACTCCCGCGTCCACCATGGACCAAAACCGGATTGTCGTGTTTGACCGCAACACCTGCTGAACCCGAAATGTATTTATCCAGTGTGCTGTTTCGATTGAATGGGCATCAACACCATGAATTGAGTCGGCTCATCCCGACTGTTCCGTTAAAACCTTAGATCACACCAAACACCTAAACTATGAATTGTCGCCATTGTCATCATGAATTGACGCACACTTTCGTCGATCTCGGGAGTTGCCCGCCATCCAATGCCTATCTTGATGAGAAAAGCCTTTACGGACCGGAAACATGGTATCCGTTGAAAGTGCTTTTATGCGACAAATGCTGGTTGGTGCAGACGCAGGACATCGTCCATGCCGATGCGATGTTCTCTGCCGATTACGCATATCTGAGTTCTTACTCCAGCACCATGCTCCGGCATGCGGAAGATTACGTCAGCCATGTCTCCGCCCGTTTCGGTCTTGGGCCTACCAGCAGGGTCATCGAAGTCGCCTCGAATGATGGCTACCTGCTTCAGTATGTCCAACAAAGGGGTATCCCTTGTTTGGGCATCGAACCCACCCATGTCGCGGCAAACATCTCCAGAGGAAAAGGCATTGAAGTCATAGAGGAGTTCTTTGGCGCATCACTGGCCAATGAACTGTCCGCCAGGGGGTTGCAAGCAGACCTCATGGCAGGCAACAACGTCCTTGCGCACGTCCCCGACATCAACGACTTCGTGAAAGGTTTTGCCATCCTGCTGAAGCCCAATGGCGTGGTGACCTTCGAGTTCCCGCATCTTATGAACCTCATCCGAAACAAACTGTTCGACATGATCTATCATGAGCACTTCTCATACCTTTCGTTGCACGCGGTCCAGTCGGTCTTCCGATCCAACGGCCTGGAAGTTTTTGATGTCGAAGAAGTCAGCACCCATGGCGGAAGTCTTCGCGTCTACGGCCAAAGGAGCGACGTGATGCACCATCCCATAACGACGAACGTTGCGTCGTTTCTTAGCCGGGAAAAGGATGCCGGCATGCTCGACACCGCCGTCTACCTTGGCTTCCATAAGGAACTTCAAAAGATAAAGGACGACTTGCTGATGTTCCTGATCGAGCAAAAAAGATCCGGGAAAAACGTCGTCGCTTACGGAGCCGCCGCAAAAGGCAACACCCTCCTCAATTTTGCCGGGGTGAGAAGAGACTATCTGGCATACGTGGTCGACCGAAACCCTGAGAAAGCAGGCAAATTCATGCCGGGCAACCATATCCCGATCGTTGACGAAGAAAACATCCGGAACAGCAGACCCGAGTACGTCCTCATTCTTCCATGGAATCTGAAATCAGAGATCATGCAACAGCTCGATTACATTCGGGACTGGGGAGGGAAATTCATGGTCGCCATACCCCGGCTCGAAAGCCTTTCGTTTCGCGAACTCGGTCAGAGGACTGAACAGGACGCCGCCATCTTCTGACCATCGCAAGGATCGAACACCCGAAAACCCACAGGCTTGGAATGGGAAAAGGCCAAAGTACCGGGACTGCATGATGGTCTGGCTCCTTTGACCCTTTCCATTCTTGTACAAAAAGGGTGATGCAGCCTCAGGCCACTTGCATTTTGAAATATTTCAGGATATTTTTGTAGGATCACGGCTGTACACGACTGCACAACTGCGACATCATAAACAACACCTAAAACAAATATGAGATAGGCGGCGGATAATCTGGGGAATCCTTCCACAATACTTCCCCACTCTCATGTTTAACGTTGATTTGTGAAAATGAATAAAAGCAAACTAGCAATTTGCCATGTTACCGGCCGTTATATTTCATTATGGGCACTGCCTGTTCATCAAACAATACTC
>CAJBPC010000534.1 GCA_903957405.1 uncultured bacterium
ACCGGCAATTGAACAATTATGCATACCTTTGCACACCTTTTACACCCACCAAATCTATACTCCGCGATGGTAGCAAAGAAAAGGATTTTATTCATAGCCAATGAGATGTCGCCTTATCTGGAGCTCACCGAATTTTCGGAGATCGCCAATAAGCTCGCCATCAAGGCTAATGACAGCGGTTATGAGGTCAGGTGCATCATGCCCCGATTCGGGGTCATCAATGAACGGCGCCACCGCCTTCATGAGGTTGTCCGTCTTTCTGGCATCAATGTGTCGGTCGACAACGATGACTACCCTCTGCAGATCAAGGTAGCTTCCCTTCCCAATGCCCGCTTGCAGGTTTATTTCCTGGACAACGAGGACATGTTCAAGCGGAAGTTCGTTTTCTCCGACGACCTGGACAACTGGTATGAAGACAATTGGCTTCGGGCCATCTTCTTCTGCAAGGGAACCCTGGAAACCGTTAAGAAGTTCGGATGGCCACCGGATATCATCCACTGCAGCGGATGGATGACATCCCTGATCCCGCTCTATCTGAAGACGGCCTATAAGAAAGAACCGGTCTTCAGCAACAGCAAAGTTCTTTACACGATCGGTCAGAATTCATTCACAGAGCCGATGGGTCCCGAATTCCTCAAGAAAGCCATGATCCATGCCAACATGAAGGAAAAGGATCTGGAACCCTTCAAGGAAAACAACAACACGGGAATGTTCAGGGGAGGTGCGAGTTACGCCGATGCGATTTCTTTTGGGGATCCCACGGTCGATGCAAAGCTCCTCGAGGAGTTCTCTAAGGTTAAGGGTAAGAAGGTCCTCCCTTATCGTGATGATGCTGATTTAACAGACTATTTGCAATTGTATAGCGACCTTGCCAACAAGTAAATCTACGCGCAAGACCAAACCATGCCGAACAATCTACGCCCGGTGTATTACAAGAATATATTCCGAAAAGCCTTTTCCCTCTCTCTGATCGTGGTCGTCTTCGGCAATTGCACGAAGATCAAATCCACCGATATCGGCACTGATCTCTTGCCGGCCATCGATAAGGTCACGACCTTTGACACGTTGCTGCCGGTGGTGACTGATAATTTCCTGTTTGGCGACTCGGCCCTGCCCGTGATCGGTAAAGACTTTCAGGGAAGGGCCGTGGAGCATGTCCTCGGCGCCGTTACAAACGACCCCCTGTTCGGCAGTACGGAAGCATCCATCTTCATGGAGCTGAAGCCTCCAGGCTACAGGTACTACTTCGAGAATGTGAAAGACAGCCTTACGCTGGATTCGGTCGTGCTATGCCTGAAATGGAACCGCACCTGGGGCGATACCAACGCCATCCAGAAACTGAACGTGTATGAGGTCTCCGAACAGATCAGAAACGACACGTCCTACACATCCAATGCCGCCTTCAACTATTCCACCCTGCTGGGGTCCCGCAGCTTCTCCCCGAAAATACTGGATGATTCGGTCTACCTTTTCCGGCAGACCCTTGCCCGCCAGCTCCGGATAAAGCTCTCTGATGCGTTCGGTCAAAAGTTGCTCACCGCAGACTCTGCCAACGGTCAACCCTACGCCTCCGATTCCCTATTCAGGGCCTTCTTCAAAGGACTTGCCATCGTACCGGAATCCGCAGGTGCGAGCGGAAATGCCCTCATGGGCTTCGCACTGAGCGATACCAACACACACCTGGTCCTGCACTATAAAGTGAAAAAAGACGGGAAGATCGATACCCTCAACAAGAAATTCTCCTTTGATAACGTCGCACTGGGCGGGAATGCCAACAGGATCATTCGCAAGACGGCTGGGTCTGAAATGGCAAAGCACCTCACGCAGACCGCCGGCGGCGACAGTCTTTTATATATGCAGTCATCTCCGGGCAGCTATGCCACGGTGCGCATGCCCTCCTTGTCAGGCTTCAAGGCCGCGAAAGGAAATGTGATGATTCACCTGGCCGAACTGGTCATGGAGCAGGTATCTGACCCCGGCTCCATGGTGGAGCCCTTCCTCATGGCGCCCAATGTGCTCTACCTGGATTATCTCGATACGGTTGCCAAAAAACAAAAACCATTCCTGCAGGATGCATTGCCGGCCGGGCAGTTCGATCCTCTTGTTTTCGGGGGCCTTGCTACAGACATCACCGGCCCCTCCGGACAGAAAATTTCCGGGTACCGCATCTACATCACCCGCTATGTGCAAAACATCATCACCCGGAATGCAGCAAACTTCCCGCTCTACCTCTATGCGCCCTACACGGTTTCCTATACCGATCTCATGATCGGGTTCAGTGTCAACCGGCTCGCAGAAGGAAGGGTGAGGATCGGCGGTGGTACGCATTCCAAACAACGCATGAGATTGCGGCTCGTGTACACTAAAATTTGACGGGAAGAATATGAAATCCTCTATCCAGTCACTATATTTATACCCATAATCAAAATACGCATACCATGCCCTATTTGTTCACCTCAGAAAGTGTTTCAGAAGGCCACCCCGACAAAATCGCCGATCAGATATCCGACGCACTGATCGATAATTTTCTGGCTTATGACCCTCAGTCAAAAGTGGCATGTGAGACGCTTGTGACCACTGGTCAAGTCGTGCTCGCAGGAGAAGTGAAGTCGAAGTCATACCTCGACGTACAAGACATCGCAAGGGAAGTGATCCGTGAAATCGGATACACCAAATCCGAATACATGTTCGAAGCGAAC
>CAJBPC010000535.1 GCA_903957405.1 uncultured bacterium
CATGGCAACCAGTAAAAAAAAAACATCCAGGCGTGTGAAAAAATCTACGGAAAAGGCGACAAAGAAAAACAAAAAACAACCGAATAAGAAATCGGTCACACCTGATGCCATTCCAATGCATGGAGTGGAGGATCTTCCAGATTCGGAAAATACAGGATCGGAACCTCATATCCATAAGGGGTTGGCAGTGGAAAAGCCATTCTGCATTCCCGTCAAGAGCGATCGCGGTCACTGGCATTGCTATTACAGGATCGGGCCAGGTCTCCTGAAAGAATGCAACAGGATCGGTCCGTTCAAGACCAAAACGCAATGTGAAAAAACCATCTGCCCCTGTAGCGTGTAATCTGGTCATTCATATCTGCGTACAACCATATCCGTTAGTTCATGAAGAGTCCACTCCCATCCATCATCCACGAATGACAAAACTCATTTCGCGTGAAGTTCCAGCAGATCATCCTTGCGTTTTTTTCATGGCGGCATCTGGTGCCGGATTCAGCCAGAGAATCCTACGATCCATCATGGATGACGGTGCGCGCCATGGCGGCATCGACTTGAATGACTGCAGCCATGCGGTACGTTATGCACACAACGTCTATCCTTCATCGATCACGGGTATTTTGGGGTATCCTGTCGAGGAGGCGTTCTTGAAGGAGGAAAGGAAGAAACATATTGGCTGGAGTGATGGCACTCCTCCCCTGCCATCTGGTTTCGGAGATACAACCATGCTCTCATATTTATTTCAGGATAATGGGAAACCCACTTCTTGTTGGAATGTCGTCATGTGATCGAATCATTATAGATCGATCAAGCCAATACGAGACCACGCATCTGTGTCATGGATTTTTAACCTTCAGTCCGGCCTTTCTTGCCAGGTCGCTCCAACGATAAACATGAAAGGTTCGGTCAGCGCTCATCGCCACAAAAAGTCCCCCTTCGAAGCCGGGCAGGCTTACAGAAGTCACATCGCTCCCATCGCTCTGATCCGTACTGACCGGAATGGAGGCGATAAGGCGATGCACATGCGGAGCTTTAGGGTTTCCTTCTCGGGGATAGACCTGAAACCGATTCGCCGATTGGTCTGATACGAGGATATAGCCCGTGCTGTCGTCCAGATCGTAAATGGATATCCCCTCGTTGTCTTCCATGAAATCTGCTTGTCCGAATACGGTCAATTCAGCATCTCCCTTGTCGGGATCTGCGTGGTATTTTCTGATGCCGTATTGTTCATCGGAGTAATAGACATATCCCAATGCCTGGTCCACTGCGATGGATTCAATCTCTTTTTTACCTGAAAACCTTCCGAATCGCCTTACGAGCTTGGCCGATACGGACATCTTGCCATCATATGCCAGCCTGTACTGTTCGAGGTAACCTATGGAAGGGCCTGCTTTTCGTCCGACAATGACGAAGACAGCGCCATCGGATGGGCGTTTATATAGGGCGATGCCCATGGGATCACGCTGGCTTTCGCCTGTAAAAACTTCTATGCCGCCATCGTCGATCGCCTCCATGTCTGGCATCCGAAAAACCCTGAGGCAATGGCGCACGCGCTCTGTGGCCACTGCGATATCGATTGACGAATCCCCCCACGGTAATGCGTAACCGATATCGACGTTGTTCATCCGTTTCAGTCCTGTGACGGAACGCTTTCGATCGATCTTGCCATCCAGACCGAAGACATAAAGCCCACCGTTATCGGGATCTTTATCCGTTCCGATGATGAGTGACCGGGCTTTGTCGTGCTGATCGATCCAGATCGCAGGATCGTCACTATCCTTATGCACTTTCTCGGTTATGATAGTGGGCAGAACGGCATCCGGGGATTTGTTCGCTGTGTGACATCCAGCAAATAAGTGCAACATCAAGAGGAGGAAACTTGCAGATATCGAAAGGGGTCTGATCATGGCTTTGGAATTACGAAAAAGTCTCCGAAGGTCGCACCTCCGGAGACTTTTAAAATTATTATATCATTTGCTTAGATCAAACTTCAGGCCTGCATTGAAACGGGGACCGTAATATTCCAGTTGCGCCGTCCTCGACGAAATGCCCTGATAGTATCTAAGGGGTTGGTTCGTAAGGTTATTGGCTTCACCGAAAAACCTCAGCTTCTTCGAGAATGCATAGGATGCGTTTATATCCAGGAAGAACTGTTTGTCGTAGTAACGATCAAAGTATGCATCAGCGTTATATCCTCCATCATCGCTGTCATCAACATAGGCGGAAGTGTAGTTGGCGGAAATACGCGCTACGAATTTGCTGTTCTCATATGACAGTGATGCGTTGAAGATGCTTGGGGCTGCGCCCGGGAGTTTCACATTCTCGCGTACCAGATTCCCGGAAGGGTCGTAGATGCCTTGAGCTTTCGAGTATGTGTAGGTGTAATTGAGGTAGATGCCGAATCCTTTCCAAAAGCCCGGCAGGAAATCCAACTGACGCTGGATGGAAGCCTCGAAGCCCAGTACGTCCGCAGATTTCCCGTTACGGCGCTGCGCGAAAGCCCAGTTCTCCCCGACCTTTACAGGATTGTTGACCGTAGGGAAGTCCTGTGCGAAATCTTCTCGGGTGTAATTATTGTCGATGTATGTGTAAAAATAGCGGTCGATTTTTTTATAGAACACGCCGCCGGAGAGTATTCCCACCGTCTTGAAGTATCGTTCGAACATGAGGTCGAGGTTCGATGAACGAACCGGAGACAGTGAGGGGTTTCCGGCGCTCATTTCCAGATCATTCGGATTGATGTTGAAGTATGGCACCAGGTCGTAGTATTTGGGACGGGCAATACCACTCGTCCACGCGGCCTTTATGATGAGGTCATCTGTAGCCTCGTAGCGAAGGTTCACGGAGGGCAGGACATCGAGATATGAATTTTTCAATTCGGCTGTACCCTTGAATGTATTCTCATCTTCCACAATATTCCCGGTGTAGTTGATGGAAGTATTTTCCAATCTGATGCCTATTCGGGCACTGAATCGGTCGTTGAATTGTTGTTTCAGTTCGGCATAACCCGCTGTGATCATTTCTCTGGCTTCATAGTTACCGGCAAGATATTCCGTGGGGTCGTCTGTTTCCTTGAAGAGCGAAGCGTTTTTGAAAGATAGTCCACCGAGGTAGGATGCATCGACGAATTGTCCTGCTACGAACTGTCCACCCGCAAGGAAGTCGGGGTTGGTCTTATCCACGAGCGGCAGCAGACTGATGTTTCCCAATGATGTCAAGGGAGCGTAGGAAAAGAAATTATTGTCTCGCACTTTTTGCTTGGCACGAAGTCGGACTCCGAAACGTAAGGCGCCTTGTTGGTTGCGCACAATGGATACCGGCAGTTCGAAGTTCAGTTTTCCGTTCAGATCACGTTCATATTGATCCTGGTATTGCTCAGAAAGTTCGTTCAGCCTTGTATAAGCTGAAAGTGCTGTGATGTCGCTGGTGAGTGGCTTTTGAGGATCGGAGATGTCTTGATTGACCTGAATGCTGCGACGCCCCATGGAGATATATCGCTCATTGGGTCGCAGTTCGGAAGCTTTAGCCCACTGCAAACTCCAGTCTGTCTTCAATTTTCCAAATAGATGGTCTCCGTTGATGGCAATGGACCTGACGCGTTGATCTTCGAGGCGACGGGATTCGTTTCTATCATTATCGAGACCACCCTTTGTCTGTCGGAGCACTTCACCGTTCCGATAACCTGTGATATTACCGGATTGATCATAGATCATATCTGCCGTGGCGGGATTGCTGACATTGCCGCGATAGCGGTGTCTCAGGCGAAAACGGTTTTCCTTATCGTCTCTCCAGTTGTATGAACCTGTGAGGGTAATGGTATGCAAGGGGTTTATCTTGAAATCGAGCGTGGTGGCGATGCTGCGCCGTATGCGGATCAGATCGTATACACGGATATCGTGATCGCTGATGAATGGTTTTCCGTTGACATCCTTTGCCCAAGCCGATTCTACGTTGTCGGATCCGAATACATTTCTGTTGAAGGAGCCGCTGACCACATAACCGATTTTTCGGTTAGCGATCCTGTCACCCGCAACGAAATTCGCCGTACCAATGAATCCATCGCGTACTGGATTGAATCCCCCGGCAACGGTACCGGACAAACGAAGTCCATTCGGTGCCGGCCGAGTGATCAGATTGACCGAACCACCTATGGCATCTGCATCCATATCCGCCGTGAGGGTTTTGTTGACTTGCACCGTCTGGACCATGTCTGTGGGAATCAGGTCCAACTGAACACGGCGGTTATCACCTTCTGCAGAGGGTATTCTTTCCCCGTTCAAGGTGACGGAGTTGAATTCAGGACCCATTCCACGGATGATGATGTTCCGGGCTTCACCCTGATCGTTCTGCATGGTGATGCCCGGCACACGTTTGATGGCATCTCCTATGTTGGCATCAGGAAATCGTCCCATCTGGTCGGCGCTGATGACATTGGTGATATTACCACTGTTCTTCTGCTGGCTGAGGGCTTTGGATTGACCCTTCAGTCGATCGCCGAATACGACAACCTCCTTGTCAGACTGAGCTGTGACGGTTATCACTTGCGTCAGCATGTTCAGGCCTGCCTTTATGTTTATATTTACTTTCTTTTTCTCGTATCCTACGTATGAGATGTTGCACACATATTCCATTACCGGGATTCCGGTGATCAGCAGCTCGCCTTCCTGGTTGGTGATGCCGGCGAAACGGCCCGGTGATAGTGTCACAGATGCACCGGGAAGATTCAGATTGTCTGCGTCTTTCACTTTGACGCGCAGGTTGCCTGTCTGGGCGAAGCCTGTCCATGTGATCAGGGATGCCAGTGCCAAAAAAAGGAGTTGTCTATTCATCGTTTTTTATTGAGCAGACGAAGGTATTCGGGGTATGTTAAGGAATTATGTACGGATTGTTATGATAGTGTTATTGTAATTTTCACCAATACTGTCGTGCTTGAGACATGTTAAACACCAATTTCCATCATCCTCCCTTCTCTGACGCTGTCTCCTGCAGATCATGCTGATTCAAAAGGGGAACCGGTGCACAGGTTATCACATCTGTGAGACACACATCGACTGATAAAACGACTGGAGAATTGTATTTGATTTAAAATCTCATGAATTGCCCATGCGGAAATTTCCGAAATCATTCGAGAACCAGATATTCTTTGGAAATGCGATGCCATCCCGTTCAACATGGCCTGGGGTTTTGAGGATGTCTCCTGCCGCATCCATGATTTCCTCGGTGAGATGCACCATGCCACCAAGAACACGGTCATCCATGCTCCGCTCAAACTGTTCGGTCTGCAAAACAACCTGCCTTCGAGTATGGAATGAATATAAGCCTGTGATCCGTTATGATGGCACTTGAAAACCGGTCACATAAGTTCGTGTTTTCGCAAGTATGCGAAGAAGATGACGAATGTCTTTATTGAAATGCGACAAAGCCGGCCTGCTCATATTTATTTTTCAGATCTGCATGTCACATCACCATGACGGCTGAAGGGTTTTCAGGAAGAGCATACCAATGCCTGTATGATACATCGAGCATTCCGTTGAGGATCCGGTTCATGCATGGCTGCCATCATCCTTCGAAGCCGTCTCCACTGAGGGCGGAATGAGTTTGTAGACAACCGGTGTGATGATCCTTGACAGTATGGTCGAGGAGATCAATCCTCCGATGAGCACGATGGCGAGTGGCGACACCAGCGGATTGCTGTTGAGTGCGATGGGTATCAGTCCACCGATGGCCGTAAGGCTTGTGAGGACGATCGGGAGGAACCGAAGCTCACCGGCCTCCCGGATGGCCTGGTCAATACCCATGCCTTTCTCGCGCAACTGGTTGGTGAAGTCGACCAGCAGGATGGAATTCTTCACCTCCACCCCTGCGAGACCGATGAAACCGATGATGGCCACGAACGACATGGGGTTTCCTGTGAGCCAGAGCATGATGACGCCGCCGATGATGCCCAATGGAATCACGGAGAGTACGATCAGCGTACTCTTGAAGGTGCGGAATTCAAGCACCAGGACCATGATGAAGAGGAAGATGGTGGCGATCACCACCGTCATGAACCCGCCGCCGAAGGCTTCCTTTTCCTTTTCCGCCTCACCTGCTATCTGGAAGGCGGACCCGAAAGGCATTCGGATGTCCTTCATTTTCGCTTCAAAAGCCTTGTTGATGTCCTGCGCCATGTATCCCTTTTGCGTAAACGCCGTCACGACGGTGAATCTTTTCCTTTCAAAGTGTTTGATGACAGATGGGGATGTTTCGAATTCAAGGGCGGCCACTTGTGAGAGGGGAACGGGGGTGCCGAGGGCGTTGTTGACAAAGATGTTATCGAGTGTCTGCAGGGTGGCATGCCGGTCGCGGGGTGTTGTCAGGATGATTTCATAGTCTTCCCCGTCTTCATCGCTGTAGCGTGCCAGTGGAATCCCGGAGACGGCCAGCCTGACCGTCCGGTCGATTTCGGCCGTTTGGATGCCGAGTGCCCTTGACTTCTCCGTGTTGATCCGGAGTCTGAGGTCGGTCTTAAATACCCCCAGGTCATTGTCTACATAGAGTGTTCCAGGGATGGTCTTCAGCAACTGTTCGACCCGCCCCGCGAGTTCGCGGAGGGTATCGAGGTTGTCGCCACTGACACGGATCGCCACGGGAGCCTCCACGGGCGGCCCCTGTTCGAAGTCTTTGACATTCACCTTCACACCGGGGATGAGTGCGAACCGCCCCCGGAGGATTTCGATGAGTTTTTTCTTTTCGGATGCTTTCACGTCATGGTGCAGCTGCACGAAAAGCTGGGCATAATTGCTTTTGTCGTTGATGGGGATCTCGTTATAGTAAACGCGCGGATTGCCCTTACCCACGTTGGTGGTGACAAATTCCACCAGGGGTTCCTTCAGGATATCCTTCTCGATGAATGTGGCCATGGCATCGGTGGTTTCCAGGTTGCTTTGCAGGGGCATATTGATATTCACCAAGAACTGCGGCTTCTCTGAAGATGGAAAAAGCTTGAAGCCGATGATGCGGAAGATGCCAAGGGAGGCCGCGAACAGCAGAAATGCCGCGGTCAGTGCCACGACAGGATGCTTCAGGGAATAGTCCAGCGCCCGGGCATAACTCCCGCTGATGAAACGCTTCAGTGCACGGAGGAAGATATTCCCTTCGGGATCCGTGTGGGTCTTCAGGATGTGGCTGGAAAGGAAGGGGATGATGGTCAAGGATACGAGCAGCGATGCGATGACAGAAAAAATGACGGCCAGCGGCAGGCTTCTGATGAAATCTCCCGAATTGTCTGGCAGGAATACCAGCGGCAGAAAGGCGATGGCGAGCGTGGCCGTGGTACCCAGCACGGCAAGGGTGATCTGTTTGGTGGCTTCAATGGCTGCAAAACGCCTGGAGTGTCCTTCCCGAAGCCATCGTTCGATGTTCTCTACCACTACGATGCTGTCATCCACCAAAAGTCCGAGTGCCACGACGAAACCGACAATGCTGAGCTGGTTGAGGGAATACCCCATGAAGTTGAGGGAGACGATGCCCAAGCCGAGGGAAAGTGGTATCGCCACCATGACGATCAGTGCGGCCCGCCATCCGAGAGGCAGCAGGGTGATGAGTACGAGGGCGATGGCGATCAGGAAATCAGTCCCCAGACCGCTGAGCCTGCGTGCAACGTTTTCAGCCTGGTCGAAGGATCTGACCATCGCCACATTCGGCGGCAGCTTTCGTTCGAAGGAATCTATGACGGGCATGAATGCCTCTTTGGTGCGTGCGATGTTTTCGCCGGTCTTCTGCGCAGCTGTGACGAGCACGGCCCGGTTGCCATTGAGGCGGGTGATGGATTTCTGCTCCCCCTGGCGCATGTTCACTTCTGCCACGTCTTTTACATATACGACCTTCCCTCCGGCGGAATAGATGATGGTATTTCGGATTTCATCGAGGCTTCCGTACTTGCCGCTGGTCTTCACGTTGAAAGTCCGGGTGCCGGCACGAAGGCTGCCGGCGGGGATATTCACAGCTTCGCTCTGGATGCTGCCGATGACCAGATTGAGGGGGATTCCCAGGCGTGCGATCTTATCGAGTTGCAGGTCTATCCGCACTTCGGGTTCGGCAATACCGTGGTAATCGACCTTCTTCAGGCTGGTGATCTTTTCGAGATCTTCCTTGAGGTCCTTTGCAAGTCCACGCAGCTTAGCATCGGATGCGTTGTTGGAAACCAGTGCCAGCTGGATGACGCTCACATCGCTGGGATTGACTTTTCTGACCTCGATGCTGAGGATATCCGAGGGCAGGTCGCTGCGCAAGGAAGTTATCTCTCGGATGAGTTCCTGATATTTCTCATCCCTGTCGGTGTCAAATTTGAATTTCACGAAGATGGTAGCCACACCATCACCGATATTGCTCGTCAACCTCTCCAGGTTTTCCAGCTCGCTGATGCGTTTTTCAATGGGCTTCACCACCAGCTCTTCCATGTCCTTCGGACTTGTGCCGGGGTAGATCACCACTACGGGGAAATCGGGGGAGCTCAGGTCGGGGTCCTCCGCACGGGGCATACCCAGCAGGGTGGTGACACTGACGACGATGACCATCAGGAATGCCACCAGGGTGAACTGTGGGTTCTTCACAAAGAATTCTGTCAGTTTCATGCTTGGGGATTCTGCGTTGTATGAATCGAAGGATGGTCAGCGTTTATGTTACCGTACCGGGTTCGAGATGCGGATGAAAGAGCCTTCTTTTAGGTAAGGGCTTCCGGATGTCACCACGAAAGCATGCCCGGCGAGTCCTTCGGATATGAAGACCCGCTGACCATCCAAAGAGGCGATGGTCACTTCCACCCGGCGCACCGTCCTGCCGTCATTCGTCACGAATACAAAGCCTTTTTTTCCATTTGCTTCCAGCAATGACTCATAAGGAATGCTGTAACCCCGTCTGGATTCGGATGGTGTGATGACCGCCTTTCCGAACATTCCGGCTGCCGGCTGGACGCCTTCAGGATCCATCCGGATCTCGACCCGGAAGGACCCGCTGGCGGGATCGGCCGCGAGTGATTTCGAGCTGACGACCCCCCGAAAAGTCCGGCCGGGATAGGCATCCATGGTGATGGCGGCCGTGTTACCCGTGGCGATGGCCGACCATTCCCGGTCGGATACACCCGCCCGAAGGATCCAGCGGCTGTTGCCCGAAAGCTCGTTGATGACCAGCACTGGTGAGCCCGGGCCCGCCACCTCGCCTGCGTTGAGGAGTTTCCTGACGACGAAACCGTTTCGGGGTGCGTAGATCTTTGCAAACTGCTGGTTGAACCTCGCCTGCTGCAGGTTCTGCCGGGCGATATCCACCCCGGTGCGACTGTTTTGCAATTGCTCGAGGGTTGCCACACTATCCTTGTAGAGATTGCTGGCCCGCTGGTTGTCGCGTTCCGCTTTCTCCACCGAAAGCTGTACCTGACGCACCTGTGCGTCGATCTCCGTCGTGTTGAGGGATGCCAGCAGCTGACCTTGCCGCACTTGCTGTCCTTCTTCCACCAGTACCTGCTGTACCACCCCGCCGGTCTTAAAAGAAAGACGGGCCTCGTTTTCGGTGGTGATCATACCCGAGGCGTTGATGGAGGCAGACATTGTGACGGAATCAATGGGCTCGGCCATGACGGCGATCGTATCGGAAGGGTTGATGGTTATCCTGGCCTCGGGCTTCCCACCTCCACAGGATGTGAGCAGGGAGGCGAAGACGAGGATGACAGGGAAGTGTTTCATTGTTGATCCGTTTATCTGTTGATGTCGTAAGTGGCCGACTGGCGCTCATATTCTGCCAGGGTCGATAGAAAGCGATATTTCAAGATGACTGCCTGCAACTGTGAGGACGTGAGCTGGTTGCGGGCATCGAGGTATTCGATGAAGCTGTTCACCCCTTCGCGGTATCCGCGGTCTATGAGCTTGTAGTACTGTGCGGATGCCTGTTCCTCCTTGAGCATCGAGTGGTAGGCGCTATAGGCGTTCCGGGCATTGTTCCGGGCGGAGAAGGCCGCGAGCTCGAGTTGACGGCGAGCATGGCTCGTTCGGAGATCGATCTGTTGCAGGTCCATACGGGTTTGATCGATCTTATAGTAGTTGCGCTTTCCGGTGTAGAGCGGGATCTGCAACTGCAGTCCCCCTAGATAGTAAAACGAGCGCTTGTTGACTTCGAAATTGAATCCCTGTGCGGCAAGATCCAGGAATGTGTTGAGCTTAGGTGTCCGGAATGATCGGTTCATCTTCAGCTGGGTCTCCGAAATGCCTTTCGACAGGGCAAGCGCCTTCAGTTCTTCCCTACGTTCGATATGCGTCTCTTCTGCTGCGATGAGCCGCAGCTGGTCATCGCCGGGCATGGGGTCTGTCGCTGTAATGCTGTCGGTGAAGGAACGATTCAGCAGGAAATTGAAATACGCGGCTGCGTTCTTTTCATTGTTTTTTGCCGTCTGCAGCTGGCTTTCGACGGATACTACTTCCGCTTGTGCACGGGTGACATAGGCGGGCAGTCCCTTTCCGTTCGATAGCAGCGACTGGTTGAGGCGGAGGTTCTGGTTCACTACGGATAGGGCACTCTCCAGGATGCCGATGGACTTTGCACTCATGAGCTGATTGTAATAGGCCACTTTCACTTCTTTGGCAAGCTCCCGTTTGTATATGTCGATTTCATTTTCGGAGAGCTTTGACTGCTGCTCTCGGATATCGCGATTGTAACGCAGTTCCGTGTTGATGATCGGCAAGGTGGTGCGTACCCGTACATCATAGAAATTGTTGGGCAGGAACTGGTCGCTCACGTTTTCGATGGTGGGAAACTGAGTGGTTCCGGTAAGCATATTCAGTGTGTTGTAAACCGGGTTGAGCAGGTCCCCAACCGGGATTGAAATCGTCCGTCCGCCACGCGACAGGGTGTACTGAGTCTCCAACCAGGACGTCGGCTGGAAGAGGCTCCGGGCCTCCCGTATCGCGAGCAGGCTCTTCTCGAGGGATATCCGCTTTTCTTTAAGGACCAGGTTGCTGGCATACGCTTGCGAGATATACGCATCGAGTACCGGTTGCGCGTGCAGATCAGTGATTGAACACGAAAAAAGGATCAGCCATAAACACAGGCAGCGACCTCGTAGGCGTTTATGAAAGGAATGTGGAAACTTTCGTGGCATATAATAATGAACGATGTTCATTTTTAATTAATAAAATTAGTATTTCCGGATCATTGACATAAAATACTCCATACCTTTTTTCATGAGTGTGGCATTATCGATCTGGTCGTAAGCCTGGAAGCGGCCGCTGTAAAAGATGGCGCACATGCCGTGCATTGCCGACCATATCATGAAGGAGAGGAAATCCACATCCTTGTCTTTGAAATATCCAAGGTACTGGCACTCGCACAGTACTTGCTTGAGGGTATCCAGTGTACGCTCCCCCATCTCCCATTTTTCTTTGTTGATGTCTGATTTCAGCGGCGCGTCCAGGATGAACATCAATCCGTACAAGTCTTTATTTTGCAGTGCGAAATCCATGTAGACATGCCCCATGGCGATGAGCCGTTGCATAGGGTCCTCCACATGCGAAAGCGGCGCGAAATCCGCCAATAGCTTCCGGAATCCTTCTTCGTGAAGGGCATGGAAGATGTCATCCTTGTCTTTGAAATGGAGGTAAATCGTACCTGGACTATAATCTATCTGCTCGGCGATATTGCGAAGGCTGGTACGATGGAATCCCTTTTCCAGGAATATGGTCTTCGCCGCATCCAGGATCAGCTGGCGCATCTCTTGCTTGACCTTATGTTTACGGACAGCGACGTTCATATATAAAACTAAGACAAAATAAATGAACGCTGTTCAGAATACAAAAAAAACACCTCCGGAAGCTAATTTGAAAAAGAAAAAATGATTTAAGTCAATGA
>CAJBPC010000536.1 GCA_903957405.1 uncultured bacterium
AGTATCTTATTTGATATGGCTCCTTTCGGAGACTTTTTTTGGAACCGCCATCGCTTCCGCTTTGTCTCTACGCCAGGTCCTAGCCGATCCGCTCTGACAATCCTCGCCAACCTCGGCGACCAGCAAGTTGCCTTTTGCGGAGACGCCGTTTTCGGAATTATTTAAGTAATTTGACAGCCTGCCACATAGCCTTCGCTACAATCAGGTTTCCTTCAGCATTTAGGTGAACCCTGTCAGAAGTCAGGATTCCCTTTTCCGCATTGCCCGGATTATGCTTCAAATTATAGTCAATGAAGATTTTCCTCAGGTCGACAAGTGGAAGATCATTGGCTTTAGCGAAATTCCGGATCCAGCTACTATACAGATTCAAATCGCCGTCCTGCTGATTGCTATTGTCTATGCGTTCCCCTATCACGGCAGGTGTGGCGAGGATCACTTTACTGCCTGAAGCCTGAATTTTTTTCACAACGGCATCATAGAACTTCCCGAACTTATCATAATCCGTCCCGGTACCGGAGCTGGACTTATGCCACACGTCATTTACTCCGATATAAATTATGACAATGTCAGGAGACTTTGCCAGCACGTCTGACTCCATTCTAAGAAACAGGTCGTACACTTTGTTTCCACTGACACCGGCACCGATGGTTTCATACTTGTCAGAAAGCTTCTCTGCCTTGATGATAGAGTCGATCTTCCGGATGTATCCACCCGGATCGACGCCAGCCTGGGTGATAGAATCCCCGAAGAACAAAACTTTCTTTTTGGTGTCTGCACGAAATGCCATGAGGATCATGGATACAATGATGATGGACGGAAGTATGCTTTTAAGATGCATGGTCGGGTATTTTAACGAATATAACAAAGAATCATGCTTCAATCCGCCTGATTTTGGCACCAAGCGCCATAAGACGACTATCTAAAAATTGATAGCCCCGGTCGATCTGTTCAATATTGTGGATCACACTCCGTCCTTCAGCACTTAAAGCCGCAATGAGCAAAGCCATACCGGCTCTGATATCCGGACTGCTCATGGTGATGCCTTTCAATGTTTGCTGACGATCCAAGCCGATGACGGTTGCCCGGTGGGGATCACATAATATGATCCGTGCACCCATATCTATCAGTTTATCCACGAAGAAAAGCCGGCTTTCAAACATTTTCTGATGGATGATCACGCTTCCTTCAGCCTGTATGGCAACGACGAGCATGATGCTCAAAAGGTCGGGGGTAAGGCCCGGCCAGGGGTGGTCGTAAAGGGTGAGTATGGAGCCATCAAGGCTGTCATGCACCTTGTAACCTCCCTCTCCGCGGACTTTTATATCGTCTCCTTCAATGGTGAAATCAATCCCCAGCTGCCGGAACTTATCAGGAATGATGCCGAGATGGGCCACCCCTGCATTCCGGATCGTGATATTACTCCCGGTGATGGCAGCCATTCCGATGAAAGATCCAACCTCGATCATATCCGGTAGGATCACATGCGTTGTACCATGCAGACTGGAGACTCCCTCGATTGTCAACAAATTCGAACTGATGCCTGTGATCCTCGCTCCCATTCGATTCAGCATGTGGCAAAGTTGCTGGACATACGGCTCACACGCTGCGTTGTATAAAGTGGTAGTGCCATTCGCCATGACGGCCGCGAGTATGATGTTTGCGGTACCTGTGACGGAAGGCTCATCCAGGAGGATATAACTGCCGGTCAAAGCTTTTGCTGAAAGATGGAAACAACCCAATTCCATGTCATATTCAGCATGCACGCCCAGCTTTTCGAATCCAAGAATATGAGTGTCCATCTTGCGCCGACCGATTTTGTCGCCGCCTGGCCGGGGAATGAAAGACTCACAGAAACGTGCAAGCAGTGGCCCAGCCATCATGACTGACCCACGCAAACGATTCGCTTTCGCGTGAAATGCCTGGTCGTGCAGTTTATCAAGAAGTATGTGCTCTGCCTTGAACCGGTAACTGTGTGCGTCAAGTTTGACAATCTGTACACCCAGGTCAGATAAGATCTCTATGAGCAGTTGCACATCGATGATGGCCGGAATATTCGTGATCGTGACCTCCTCCGTCGTAAGCAAAACAGCGCAAAGCACCTGCAATGCTTCATTTTTAGCTCCCTGCGGAGTGATTTCGCCATGCAACTTTACACCTCCTATGACCTCAAAGGACCTCATCTCTTTTTTTACAAAAGTAGCAGTTATGACTGTTCATGAATGCGTTGATAATTTCAATAATTTCAGCCCCTTGATCATATCCGGCGGTAGCCGTCGGATTCAACTGGAACGACTTGAATATTTCAGAGAACCAGAACCTGAAGCACTACCACACCTTCGGTATTGACGTATCGGCACGCTACTTCGTAACGATTGATTCTGAAAAGGATCTCGAATTGCTGTTCGTCGAAAAGGAATATGCTCACATGCTTCGCTTGGAAGATGGATATCTTGTGATCGGTGAGGGTAGCAATGTACTCTTCACAAAATATTTTAACGGATGCATCATTCACAACAATATCCGTGGAATTGAAGTCCTTCGGGAACAGGAAAATATGGTCTGGGTTCGGACCGGAGCCGGAGAGCGATGGCATGAGTTTGTCCTATTCTCCATCAAACTTGGATGGGGTGGCATTGAGAATCTTTCACTCATCCCCGGTACAGTGGGCGCCACACCGGTTCAAAACATCGGAGC
>CAJBPC010000537.1 GCA_903957405.1 uncultured bacterium
GTCCTTGGAGGACAGTTTGACTTTTTGCCTGTGCCCCGAAATGAAGATGCTCAACAGATCGTGGAAACCCACCAGCGGGATATTCCCCGCCATGACCAATCCGATGGTCCGCACAGTCGCCGGCTCGTCCTTCACACCATAAGGATCCGCCCAAGCTTCCAGCAAGTCCGCATCCAGGAACTGCCGGCGGATGTTGCGGACAGCAGTTTCGACGAATTCAGGCAGGAACCACGCATTCTCTTCCGATGCCTTCCGGCAGGCATTTCGCCACATTTCGTCGTTTGAGTCCATGTATCGACCCAGCTCTGCCATCATGGCAATCCTGTCTCGTAATTTCATTTTTGGATTTCCCCCGCTTTTTTTATCTTTATGTACGGAATACACTTGCAAAAATATATCCTTATTCAACCCGAAAATTTACTAAGTCATGGCGATCAAAATAACTGACGAATGCATCAACTGCGGCGCTTGCGAACCTGAATGTCCTAACAATGCCATTTACGAGGGAGGAGTTGAATGGGCACTGTCTGACGGAACGACCGTAAAAGGCACTTTCTCCTTGCTGGATGGTACGCCCATTGACGCCGATCAAAAGAACGCACCGGTCAGCAATGACACGTACTATATCGTTCCGAACAAATGTACCGAATGCCAAGGCTTCCACGAAGAACCCCAGTGTGCCGCTGTTTGCCCGGTCGATTGCTGTGTGCCGGACGAGATGTACGTGGAGACTGTCGAGGAGCTCATGTCCAAGAAAGAAAAACTTCATATCTGATTTTGGACGCAACACACCGCCCGATTTGAGAAAATACTTCAGGGGTGATGGCTGGTACTGTCAATGTACCTGACCTTCACCCCTCTTGATTGAATCGCTATCTCATGAAATCCCTCATCATCGCCAACATTTGTTTTTTGCTGGCCTCCTGCGATCTCTCTTTTCCGAAGAAGGACGAACGCCTCGACGCACTGAACGACATGCAGCAGACAGACGCGGATTTTGCCGATATGGCCCGCGAACAGGGATACCAAAAAGCATTTCTGGCATTCACCGAGGATGAGGCCGTACTGCTGCGCGACAACTTCCTGCCGATCATCGGGGCGGATGCCGTGCAGTATATCACCAATATCAATGACAGCTCTTTCCGGATGACATGGGAGCCGCATGGGGGTGATGTGTCAGGGGCAGGCGACATGGGATTCACTTTCGGCGTATATGACATGCAAACGGATGCGGAACGGCAAAGCGGCACATATGTGACCATCTGGCGCAAGCAGAAGGATGGCACCTGGAAATATATACTGAATGCCGATACCCAGGGAGCAACCGCACCCCTCGGGCAAGCGGACTGACCTATGCGCGGCATGGACGCATCGCCCGGAAAAAAGACATTCGCCCTTTTACGACGGCTTTTGACCGGTGCAAGATCAAGGCTTCAACGCCTTCGGTAGAAGCGATATGCTGTAATTTTATTTTCTTTGTCAAAACACGCACAGATGCCCAAACCCCGCATTGCATTGGTCACCGGAGGCTATTCCTCCGAAGCGGTCATTTCCTATAAAAGTGCGGTCACAATCGATCATCATCTCGATCGTGACCGGTTTGACGTGTACCGTGTCGACATCACCCCCGATCACTGGTTTCATCCGCATGCAAACGGCACGGGTTATACCGTCGACAAAGGGGATTTTTCCATCGATATCCCGGAGGGGCGTATCCGGTTCGATGCGGCTTTCATCATCATTCACGGTACGCCCGGTGAAGACGGCCGGCTGCAGGGGTATTTCGATATGATCGGGTTGCCTTACACATCATGCGATGCAGCCTGCTCAGCGATCACTTTCAATAAACGATATACCGTCGGCGTGGCTGCTTTCTCCGGCATTCGCGTGGCCCGCTCGATGCATGTCTTCCGTCATGCGAAAATCACGTCGGCCGATATCCTCACATCGCTCAAACTGCCTGTCTTTGTCAAGCCGAACAATGGCGGCTCAAGCATCGGCATCAGCAAGGTCAGCCTGCCGGGTGATCTCCCGATAGCGATGGAAAAAGCCTTCCAGGAAGATGACCAGGTGCTTGTGGAGGAATACATCAAGGGGCGGGAATTCACCATCGGGGTCTTGCGCAGCGGTGGAGAAGTCGTGACCTTGCCGATGACGGAGATCATGACCTCCAATGAGTTCTTCGACTTCCAGGCAAAGTATGAAGGGAAGTCCATGGAAGTGACCCCCGCTGATTGCTCAGATGATATCAGGGATCAGATAAAGCTTACGGCATCCCGGGTCTATGATATTTTCAACTGCAGGGGGATCGTTCGGATGGATTTCATCTTCGACGAAGTGGAACAGGTACCATTCCTGTTGGAGATCAACACCGTGCCGGGCCAAAGCGATGCCAGCATCGTTCCACAACAGGTCCGAGCCCATGGCTGGACACTGAAGGATTTTTATTCAC
>CAJBPC010000538.1 GCA_903957405.1 uncultured bacterium
ATCATTATAATACTCCCCAAAGTTTGGACCAGAGATTTGCCTTTGTAAGTTAATAATTCAAATTCATTTTTGATGTTTGCCTTTAAACATAGGTGCTATTTCCAAAAATGCTCATCCTATGGGTTTCGTGCGTTGGCTGGATGATGGTTTTGGGAAATAGCGCAAGCCGTCCGCAGGACATTCGTATCAGTCATGCCGCCGATTTTACAGAAGCCAGGTACCGTTGGGCAGGGATATCATTTGTTCCTTGGTGAATCTTATAATTGTAGTATCTAATGTATCGGTCAATACCCTTCCATAGCTCCAAGACATCCTCGAAGGGATTCAGATAAATGTGATTATATTTTATTGATCTCCCAAATCTTTCTATCCAAACATTATCCAAGGCGTGTCCCTTTCCATCCATCGATATCTGTATACTGCGATCATTCATGAATTTATGCCACTTGGCGCTTGTATATTGACATCCCTGATCGCTATTTATGATGGCAGGATTTCCGTGTTTTGCAGTGGCTTGCTCCATTACCTCCAAGCACCAATCGACAGTCATTGTATTGCTCAGACTCCATCCAATGATCTTTCGACTATATACATCCATATAAGCAGTTAAATACATAAAACCATGAGGCATAGGAATATACGTGATATCAGTATACCAAACCTGATTCGACCGTTCTATCTGAAGGTGTTTGAGCAGATAGTGCTTTATATACTCCCGTTTTCCAGATTTGTTCAGATTGACTCGCCGGTAGATCGTCTCACGGCACATCAATCGTAATAGTCTCCGAATTCTTTTCGGCCCTACGGTTATCCCTTTCAACTTGAACATATTTACAACTGATTTTACGCCTTCAGCGGGAAAGGTTGTCAAATGTTCGTCCATCGCCTTCATAAGGCGAAGATTTTCAGGTTTCTCAGGTTTTGGCTGGTAATACAAAGAGCTACGGGAAATAGAGAGGATATCACATTGGCGGCGTATGGACAATGTTTGATCGGAACTGTCAACTAATGACTTTCTTAAATATTGATCCCCAGTTTCTTGCAGTTTTTTTTTAGAAATTCATTCTCTACTTTCAACTGACCGATCTGTAGATACAATTCCTTTGAATCAACTGATTCTTCCGGCACATTCTCGGCTGAGGACTCAAACACCATCGACATACGTTCAAGAAAATCAGACTTCCATTTGGAAATCATTACTGGATTGACATCGAATTTCTTCGACAGCTCAGCTAGGGTTTGCAGGTTTTTTGCCGCTTCCAATGCTACTTTAGCCTTGAACGACGGACTAAATTTTCGCCTTGTGACCTTTTTCATAATTGAGGGTTAAGTTATTGAAAATCTTAACTAACCTCGTGGTCCAATTTTTAGGGAGTATTATACAATAAGATACTATAACAAGGTAAAACCAAATCAAAGTATCGTTTGATTTTGAACGATTTATGTTGTTCTAATCATTTGATAACATATTTTTGGTTAGTATGTCTTGAATCCTTGTTGTTAATCTTGTTGTTATCATGAAAGCCACCTGTTGCCTTTGTCTGCACCGCTATGGCCACAATAAAATCGAGCGAGACACCTACCCTGTCAAACTCAGGGTGACCTTCAACCGGAAGGTAAAGTACTACCTTCTCGGCATGAAACTCTCCGAATCCCAGTTCGCACGCCTATCCACGCACAACAACCTGAAGGCCCGGCACCGAGAACTGAACCACTACCTCCAGAAGGCAGAGACCATCGCCGCCGAACTGCAGGACGGGTTCCAGTGGGCCCTGTTCGAACACCTCTTCTACAAGGAGCGAGAGGAGAAGCCCGAAGTGAGGGACGTGTTCCGGTGCTTCCAGGAATATGCCGACCGCATGTTCAAGGAGGGGCGCATCCATTCCCACAACGGGTACCGATCCGCACTCAACCACCTGAAGGGATTCCATCCGAAGAAGGAGCTGCACTTCTTCTAGATCACCACGGATTGGCTGAAGGAGTTCCATGCCCATCTGGCTTCCAAGGGGATGCAAAACGGATCCCTAGGGGGCTACATGCGCTATCTCAGGACCATCTTCAACCAGGAGATTGCCGCAGGAACGGTGAAGCAAGAATCCTATCCCTTCGGAAGGAACAAGTACCGGCCACCTGCCACCCGAAGGGTAAAGAAGGCCCTCAAGCTGGAGGACGTAGAGAAGATCAACGACTACACCCCCGCCATCCTCCGGGAGCTGTCCCGTCCTCATGTGACACGCATGGTTGTCTGGGAGGTGTACCGTCGTGGCTGTCCGGAAGGCTACGGCTACACTCCGTTCTGCGAACATCTCTCATCATCGCCTCACAACTGCCCATCAACAAGTGGCACGCCTCCATCGCCGAACCCGCCTTCGCAGATGCCATCATGAACAGGTTGACAGGATCGGCCCATAGAATCGAACTCAAGGGACTCTCAAAAAGACAAAAGGAAAAAAATAAACATATAAGTTCAACCATCATCCTCATCCCAGAATCACTGGCCGACTTCGCTCCGAAATGGGTGGCCACTTTGTCCCAAATACTCAGATGTTCCTATTTTAACCTGCTACTGTATTGGAGGGACCATCAGAATGATCCGCGTATCGGGCGGCGGCTGGACTGTTGGGAGGTGAGAAGGAAAACGATTCTGTCGGGGCGAAAAAGGGCGAAGTTTAAAACAATGGTGCAAATGATGGTGCAAAATAAATATAAAAGGGGTTACGATGTTCGTAACCCCTTTTATATCTATATACCCCGTCGGGATCTGGGAATGCCCTGATTATACTGGCATATACTTCAATGCGAGAAGAAACAGGTTCAAGGAAGGAACTGGTGTGGTGACAAAGCCTCCCTCAACTTCACCAGGTAAGCATCCCCCCACTTCTGGTCAGGCTCCAGATAGTTTCCCTCAGCCCATTCGTTCCACGACTTGATGACGACGATGTTCCGATCGCCGGAATACCTCTCGGAGTAATCGATGGCTTTCCTGACATGACGGCACCAGAGTTCGGGTGTTGATCCTGTGACGATCATCGCATTCTTTCCTGCTCTTGCCGAATTGTCCCAGTCCGGAACAACCAGGGGAAAATAGTCGTAATCCGTTTCGGGCCAGGACGAAATATACTGCAGCAACTTACTGTAGTCTATCAGCAGTGGGGAATTACGCTTCTCGGGATCATGACTGCTCAAAAGCTCTGACAACAGATAAGTCGCGTTAAGAATCAGCGATGACCTGTTCTTGAAGCTGGCTATCTTCATTCGGTACCTGAAATCATGGAAATGGTTGGAGACCACACCATCGAAGCCATGGTCTATGGGACGCCATTCCGCATTCACGTTTCCGGCAAGCAGATACAAGCCTTTCAGACCAGCACGATGAGCCTGCTCCTGAAACGTGTCCACAAAAACGTCGAGGTCGGGTATGGATTTGGGTTTATAGACATGGAAAACAGGTTTCCCATCAATCTTTACATACCGATCATCCTGGAATGCTGCAAGGATAGACTGAAAATGTTTCTGATAGTCCGTTTTCCCGAAATACTGCTGCTCTATAAGCGTCTTGCCTTTGGATAAACCATGCCAAACGCCCTTCCAAGGCTCGTTCGCCCAGCACAACATGAATGGCATATCCGGTTTCCCGCTTTTCAATACCTCCTCGAAAGGACGTTCGAGCAGACGTCTACCGTTTCCGAACCAATAGTGATAGTAGATGAACCCTTCTATTCCGGCATCCCTTGCCAGTTGTGCCTGCTGCTCCCGTACTTCAGGCAGCCTAAGGTCATAATACCCGAGATCTTTTGGAAACCTCGGTTGGTAGTGTCCTTTGAAAGCAGGCAATGCCTTTGTCACGTTGGTCCATTCCGTGAACCCCTTCGACCACCACATGTCGTTTTCGGGAATGGGATGGTATTGCGGGAGGTAGTATGCGAAAAACCTCGTCGGCATGAAAGTTGCTTTTTAAAAATAAATCGGGTGTCCGAAACTCGGATAACGCAGTATTATGATTCTGTGTTCAGGCATTCAAGAGCGTAAGGAAGCGTCAAACTCCGATTCTCCGGAACTCAATCCGCTCCTCATCAATGTTAGGTTGCCGGGTCTCATGGCAAGGCAGCCTTGAACTGTCGATAATGTTTGTCCTGATTAAACATGCGTTCGGATAAAATCTTTTGCCGTACCACCCTATTCTGCAATTCCGATAATGGGGTTGCAAGGATTGTTCGAATCACCGAAGCGAGCCCTTCCGCATCTCCGGGTTGATAGAGGTAGGATTCTCCTTTGAAATTCGATAGAATTTCAGCGGTACCGCCGCTGTCGGCACCGATGGTCAACAGACCTTGCTTGAGATACTCGACCGTCACCCTGCCGAAAGCTTCGTTCCTTGAAGCATTCACCCCGACATCGGCAGTTGAGATATAATCAATCACTTTATTCGTGAAAGGAATGAATTCGAAGAAATCGGATAGTCCTGACGAATGCACCTCCCGTTTCAGGTAATCCAGGTAAGAAGATTCTTCCGCGCCAAGGATGCTTGCATGTATATTTCTCAGACCATCTCTTTTGACTAGGATTTCGAATGCCCTGACAAGGTCGATATGTCCCTTGCCCTCCGTAATCCTTCCGGAAAAAAGGAGTTTGAGCGTTCCTGTATCAGAAAAACCCGGTAGTGGTCGACTGACTGA
>CAJBPC010000539.1 GCA_903957405.1 uncultured bacterium
CCACGCAGCCGTACCGGTAAGTATGCAAAAGGTGAAAAGACACGTCCTAGGGGTAAGGGCAGCGATAAGCTGATTCTTCAACGCCGGGACGGTAAGAAGTTGTCGAAGTAGTCATACCCGGGTAATCATTAAATTGGTAACTAGTAATTGGTAATTCGTAATTCGCAATAACACATGGCTCGTTCAATTAAAAAAGGTCCTTACGTGGAAGCCAAGCTGGAGGGCAAGGTTAGCTCCATGAATGACGGAAAATCGAAGAAATCTGTGCTGAAGACCTGGAGTCGCCGCAGCACCATCACACCAGATTTCGTAGGTCACACTTTTGCCGTTCACAATGGCAATAAGTTCATACCGGTCTACGTAACTGAGTTCATGGTCGGACATAAGCTCGGGGAATTTTCACCCACACGAAATTTCAGGGGACACTCCAGCAAGAAATCGTAATCACAGTCAGGGTTGATTGTCATCATGGCAAATGCCCAGGCAACGAAAAAGACATATCATGGAAGCAGTAGCAAAATTAAAGAACTATCCCACATCTCCCCGCAAGATGCGCTTGCTGGCGGATGCCATCCGCGGCTTACAGGTGGAAAAAGCAGTGGCGATGCTGGAACATCACCCACAGCACAGTGCAATTCCCTTGCGAAAGCTCGTGTTATCTGCAGTAAGCAATTGGAAGCAGAAGAATGAAGGTGCAGACGTCGTTGGTTTGGTGGTAAAGACCATCTTTGTAGACGGTGCTCGTAGCATTAAGCGCATGTTGCCCGCCCCACAGGGTCGTGCATATCGCATGCGCAAACGCAGCAATCATGTCACGGTGATCGTGGACCATAAATTATAACGAGAATCCTTACAAATAAGAATACATGGGTCAGAAAACGAATCCGATTGGTAACAGGTTAGGCATCATCCGCGGATGGGAAAGCAACTGGTACGGAAGCAGGAAGGATTACGCCTCCAAACTTATTGAGGATCACAAGATCAGGACTTACCTCAATGCTCGTATCAACAAAGGGGGAATCGCTAAGATCGTGATTGAGCGCACCCTTAACAAACTCATCGTCACAATCCATACATCCAAGCCCGGCATCATCATCGGTAAAGGTGGAGGCGAAGTTGATCGCATCAAGGAAGAGCTTAAGAAACTCACGGGCAAAGAGGATGTTCAGATAAACATTCTTGAGATACGTCGTCCGGAATTAGATGCCAATATAGTTGGTGACACCATCGCCAAGCAGATCGAAAATCGTATCAATTACAAGCGTGCGATCAAGATGGCCATTGCTTCAACACTTCGCATGGGTGCAGAAGGAATCAAGATAAAGGTAAGTGGTCGGGTTGGCGGTGCAGAGATCGCACGTTCAGAAGAGATCAAGCAGGGTAGGGTTCCCCTCCATACTTTCCGAATGGATATTGATTACGCTTCCGTATTCGCACTCACGGTGTATGGGAAAATAGGGATCAAGGTCTGGATATGTAAAGGTGAAGTTTTAGCCAAGCGAGACCTGAATCCTAACTTCGTAGGTACTAAAGGCGAAGGTGCTGACAGACCGGAACGTCGCGGTGATGATCGCCGCGGAGGTGATCGTGGTGGAGATCGCGGTGGACGTGGCGGAGATCGCGGTGGAGATCGTGGAGGACGCGGTGGTGAGCGCAGGGATAGGAGAAGTTAATAAATACATGAATGCGGCAAGGTTCCAGTCTGAATCCGGGATCTTCCAAAACCAGAAATAACAGACCATGTTACAACCAAAAAGATCAAAGCACCGAAAGGCTCAAAAGGGCCGCATCCGGGAAGTGGCCAAGAGAGGCAGCACCATATCTTTCGGATCTTTCGGACTTAAAGCTCTTGAGCCCGTCTGGATGACAAATCGCCAGATCGAAGCAGCCCGTCAAGCTATGACGCGTGCCATGAAAAGGGAAGGTAATGTTTGGATACGGATCTTCCCTGACAAACCCATCACCCGTAAGCCAGCCGAGGTTCGTATGGGTAAGGGAAAGGGTAATCCAGAGTACTGGGCGGCAGTCGTCGAGCCAGGAAGGATCATCTTCGAAGCGGATGGTGTACCTTTAGACGTTGCGAAAGCTGCTTTTGAACTTGCTGCTGCGAAACTGCCGATCAAAACCAAGTTCATCATTCGACGCGACTATGCAGCGTAATCAAATGACACTCTAAACTGAATTGACATGTCCAAAAAGATAGATTTCCTAAAAAGCCTTGAAGGCCTCAATGGCACTGACCTTCAAGCAAGGATCAAAGAAGATGAGGGTCGTTTGAAGAAACTTCATTTCGCACACGCACTCACGCCTTTGGAGAATCCAATGACGATCAGAACCCTCCGCAAGGAGATAGCGCGGCTCAAAACTGCTTTGGCACAAAAGTCGAGCGTAGCATAATAGCGACATTCCCGTTCATGGACGGGGGATGACATTCATAATCTGAAAGGCTGTTCATACCGGCCTGATACAAGTAAAAGCTAAACAATGGCTGAAAGAAAAATTCGCAAAACAAAGACAGGCGTTGTCAGCAGTGACAAGATGGACAAGACCATCACGGTTGCAGTCGAGCGGAAAGTGAAACACCCGATTTACGGGAAGTTCGTTAAGAAGACTACCAAGTTCCATGCACATGACGAAAACAACGAGGCACGCCCCGGAGATGTCGTCAAGATCATGGAGACACGTCCACTGAGCAAGCTGAAGCGTTGGAGGTTGGTCGAGATCGTTGACAAGGCTAAGTAAGACCTGACGTTTTCATAACAATAACCGCCCTTGGCATATAACCGCCAGGGCCAAAATAGAAAAAGATGATTCAGCAGGAATCCAGGCTTAATGTAGCTGACAACAGCGGCGCCAAGGAAGTACTTTGCATTCGTGTGCTTGGCAACAGTGGCCAAGACTATGCCAAAATAGGCGATAAGATCGTCGTTACGGTTAAAGATGCCATCCCGGCCGGTGGTATTAAAAAAGGTACTGTAGTGAAGGCGGTGATCGTTCGTACAAAAAACAAACTTCGCCGGAAAGATGGTTCTTATATACGCTTTGATGACAACGCAGTGGTACTGTTGAACCAGTCGGATGAGCCCCGTGGAACCCGTATTTTCGGTCCAGTCGCCCGTGAACTCCGTGACAAGGGATACATGAAAATCATTTCCCTTGCCCCTGAGGTACTGTAAACCGTAAAAAGCAAAAGGGTACAAACTCAGCATCGAATGGCCTGACTGGCCACAAACAACAAGACAATGAGCAACAGATTCAAAGCAAAATTCAACATCAGAAAGGGTGATACCATCGTGGTAATAGCCGGTGAGGACAGGGATCTGAAGAAACCGCGCCAGGTGTTGGAGGTTTTTCCGGATAAGGAGCGGGTTTTGGTAGAAGGCGTCAATATCATGACGAAGCACACAAAACCTTCAGCCCAGAATACTAAGGGTGGTTTGGTGAAGAAAGATGCTTCCATCCATATCAGCAATGTAATGCTATGGGATGCAAAAAGTGGTGAGGCGACTAAAATCAAACGCGATCGCGTGAACGGTAAATTGATACGTATATCTAAAAAATCCGGGGAGGTTATCAAGTAATGAGTACTGCAACATACACACCCAGACTGCAAAAGAAGTATCACGAAGAAGTGATACCGGCACTTCAGAAAAAGTTCAGCTATAAAAGCATCATGCAAGTTCCAAGGATCACCAAAATATGCCTCAACAGGGGTGTAAATGGTGCGGTTGCCGACAAGAAACTCATTGATATCGCTTTGGACGAACTTACAACGATCACAGGCCAAAAAGCTGTATCGACGATGTCTAAGAAAGATATCTCAAATTTCAAGCTGCGTAAAAACATGCCTATCGGCGCCCGTGTTACTTTACGTGGTGTCAAGATGTATGAATTTCTCGATAGGCTCATCGCATCCGCTCTTCCCCGCGTTCGTGATTTCAAAGGAGTTAATGAGAAGGCTTTTGACGGTCGTGGTAATTACACATTGGGCGTCACAGAACAGATCATTTTCCCTGAAATCGATATTGACAAGGTCAGTAAGATCACCGGAATGGATATTACCTTTGTGACAACTGCCAAAAACAATGAAGAGGCATACGAACTGCTTACAGAGATGGGAATGCCGTTCCGCAACAAGAATAAAGACTAACAACTTTCGCAAGCGAGTCAATCAAACAATATGGCAAAAGAATCAGTAAAGGCCAGGCAAAGGAAACGGGAGAAGATGGTCGCCCAGTATGCTGAAAAACGTGCTGCTTTGAAAGCGGCAGGTGAGTGGCAGGCACTAGACCAGCTTCCAAAAAATTCATCTAAAGTACGTTTGAAAAATCGGTGTCAGATCACTGGTCGTCCTAAGGGTTACATGCGTTATTTTGGATTATCCCGCGTTACTTTCCGCGACATGGCCCTTGCAGGAAAGATACCAGGTGTGACCA
>CAJBPC010000540.1 GCA_903957405.1 uncultured bacterium
ACAGCTTCCTGCCCTCCTGGAAACGCGCCTCTGCATTCTTTGAAGGATCCCCCACATCCTTGGGCTTATCTGTGATGGGGCGGACAGGTTCCGTCACGGTTCGTGGTGACGGGACGGGTGTGACCACTGCCGCTCGGGGATACTTCGAAGCGGCATCATTGAATCCTTTCGACAGCGCATCAATCCGCTGGATCCGGCCGGGATGGGTATAGGTCCCCTTATCGGATACTGCATGATAGGCCACTGACGCCTGGCTGAGATCACCACCCATCAGATAAATCATGAACCCTGCACTCCGGTCTGCCTCGAGCTCCATCTCTTGCTGCGTCGCACCCGGTAGGGGATTTGATATATGGTTGTTGATATGGTGTCCGAGCTCATGTGCCAGCACCGTGAGTGTCTCCCAATCCTTGCTCTGCATGACAGGAAGCTCCTTCGAGGAGAAGTTGAGCCGGCGGACCGACTTCAGGAATTCAGGATTATAAAGAATGTAAGGACGCCCATTGAAAATGGTCGCCTGGCAATTGTCCACCTGTGGACAGGCAACAATGATGAAACGATTCATCGCACCGATCTTACCAAGCATTTCCGAGACCAGATTATTCACATCCTCCTCCGACATGAAGTTCCCGCTCGCTGGACAAACATTGACATCGCGGTTGCTGCCCCCGAAAAAACCCGTCCCTGTCTTGTTCTGTGCAGTTGCGCTGCAGCAATGCAGGATGAGGAATGCCAGTAATAAATTAAGAGAACGCGTCATTTGATTTTTATTATTTGTGTCCCATACGCGTAAGCTGCTCCTTAGCCCATGTGTTCCCGCCATCGGAAGACATACGGTACCATTTGACGGCCGCAGATACATCCTTGGCCACGCCCTCACCCGTCTCGTACATATATCCCAGATCCGCTTGCGCAAATATATTCCCCTGTTCGGCGGACAGGCGACTCAATCGGACCGCCTGTTCCGGGTCCTTTGCCACCCCGAGACCATTGCGATATGCGAATGCAAGGTTGACATGATGCCCCAACTCATGCGCAAGTATGGTCAAGGTCTCCCAGTCTTTTTCTGTCGCAGGGATATCCGCAGTCGAAAAATTGAGCTTCCTGACAGCCCCAAGGAATTCGGGATTGTAGAGGATGTATGGCTTTCCCTTGAACAGGGTGGCCTGACAATTATCGACATCACGACAGCTTACGATAATATAGCGGTTCTTCGTACCGATACGGTCGAGCATCTCCGAGACCAGGTCATCCACCTGTTTTTCGGTCATGAAGCTGGCACTGTTGCCTGCACAAACACCCACATCCCTGACAGACGCACCGGAAAAGGTACTGCCGGGCTTATCCTGCCCGATGGCAGAACAGATGGACAGAAGCAATATGACTGCAAGTCCTTGCAATTTCATTCCATATGCGATCATGTCTGACAGTTTGATACCGATGGATGCCGTCTCTTCCGCGGTACACTCATTACGGTTTATAGTCATGAGGGAGACCGTGACGGTTGCCTGTCATTTTTTTATGAGATGCGGCTTTTTCACCACCTTGCCGGGCTTCCCTTTCACCTCAAATTCGATGACGATCGGCAGGATCGCGGAAGCCTGGATCTTCATGATCTGAGGATCCGTCGTGAATCCGAAATCCTCTGTCAACATCTGCCAACCGAATGCCGGTAACACTAGGGATGTGTGGATCTGACGATTGTTCCGCTTCACAAAATCACCCATCGTGAGTTCGATCCCCCTAACCAGCCTCTCCAAACCAGGAATGCTGTCAGGTGTGTACCAGAGTGATAGGTGGTCCGTTCCCTCTGCCTGAAAAGCAAATGTCTTCAGGCTGTCAGGATATAAAAAAACACCCCGTGGCCGGCCCTGAAGGGATATCGAGGCATGCATCCGCACATCGTTGGCGCCATCGACACTGAATACATGAATCCATCCCTTTGCGGGAACCTTGCGGAAGTCGAGCTGGTATCGGTCGGTCAACTGCCAGGCTTGCTTCCGAAGTCCGTAATAGGGATATTGGTTCCGAAAATCGTAGCGCAGGTCGGGCTTGACGTCAGCGCTATGCACCTTGCCCCTGAGGGTATCCACGAACACCTGTCGGATCCTGAAGATCAGCGTATCCGCCGGGGCAACCGCAGCGTGACCTTGCATGTCGGTCTGGGCGAAAG
>CAJBPC010000541.1 GCA_903957405.1 uncultured bacterium
CCGAATAGATACCCGAGAGCGGTGCCTGCGATGGCACCCGCTATGCTCCAGGATAAGCTTTGATCGCTGGTGAACCAACCGAAGGATAGTCCGAAGATGGCACCCATCACTGCCATAAAAGTGCCGGCACTCATCCTTCGTTTCTTTTCGACAGCAGTCTGATTTTTCTGATGATGTTTTGTCTTTTGCTTGTGATGGGTCTGCGGCATGTTGATGGTATTTATATGGTTGCGAAAAAAATCCTTGCACGACATCTCATACAAGGTTCAGTACTGAATGACTTGATGAAATAAAAAAATCCTCCTGAGAACCGGAGGATTTTTGTTTAGTAGTATAAAGTAAACCGTTGGATACAGATATCCGCAGCTAAAAAAATCAAATCTTTAACGGGTTTCCAATATATCAGTAACGTCTCCGGTCACCGTAATTATTATCCCTGCGATTGAATCCACCTCCACCCGGAGCCGGTCGCGAACCGCCACCGCTGCTGCGATCTTCCGCTTGTTTCACCACGAGCGGTTTTTTGCCCAGTGAAATGTCGTTGAGGTGTTCGATCGCTTCCAATCCGTCGGAATCCAGTTCCATGTCCACAAAGCCAAACCCTTTGCTCTTGCCGGCATCGCGGTCCATTACGACCTTGGCAGATTTTACAGGACCGAATTTCTCAAAAATCTCATTCAACTCGGCATCATCCAAGTCGTAAGGCAATCCAGCAACAAAGAGGGTCATTTGTGAACTTTTGGTAAAAGTAAGAAACTTATTGCTTACGCGAAACGGTTTCGATTCAGGAATATGAATGATAAAAGTCATGTCGGTTCCGGCCAAACCCGGTTTTTATCAGCCTGAGAAATGCATTTTGTCTTATCAGGCTCTGGACTAACATCGAAAGTCCGTCTTCACTACCTTTACGGCCAGCGGTTCGGCTGCCGGATCGGAAAACACAAGATTATGAAAGAAGTCTGGATCATGTCTGCCGTGCGCACACCGATGGGATCATTCGGAGGCGGTTTGAAGGATGTTTCAGCCACCATGCTCGGGGCAACTGCTGTCAGGCATGCCGTCTCAAGGGCAGGAATCAATTCCGAGGCGGTACAGGAATTGTTGATGGGGTGTGTGCTGCAAGCCAATCTGGGACAGGCACCAGCCCGACAGGCGGCCAGGTTCGCGGGTCTCTCCGAATCAGTCAACTGCACTACCGTTAACAAGGTCTGTGCCAGCGGGATGAAATCTATTGCCATGGGTGTGCAAAGCATATTGCTGGGAGATGCAGACGTCGTGGTGGCCGGAGGCATGGAGAATATGAGCCGCGTTCCTTTTTACGTAGAGCATATGAGATGGGGCAATAAATACGGTAATGTGACAATGGTTGATGGCCTTTCTAAGGACGGGCTGACCGATGTGTACGACGGAAAAGCCATGGGGCATGCTGCGGAGCTGTGTGCTCGGGAATGCTCCATCAGTCGGGAAGCACAGGATGCATTCGCGATTGAAAGCTACCGGCGCAGCCAGCAAGCATGGCAGAACGGATGGTTCGAAAATGAAGTGGTGCCCGTCGAAGTGCCTCAACGAAAGGGTGAACCCATTCTGTTCGCAAAGGACGAAGAGCCTTGGAATGTCAAGTTTGATAAAATACCTGGTCTATCCCCTGCATTTGAAAAGACCGGTACGGTCACTGCGGCAAATGCAAGCACCATGAATGACGGCGCAGCCGCCTTGGTTTTAATGAGTCGGGAGAAAGCCTTGTCGCTGGGACTCCAGCCCATCGGCAGGATTTTGTCTTATGCAGATGCGGAGCAGGCGCCGGAATGGTTCACCACCACCCCGTCAATAGCCGTTCCCCGCGCAGTGGCGAAGGCAGGCTTGCACATGGAAGATATTTCCTATTGGGAATTGAATGAGGCATTCGCCGTGGTGGGGATAGAAAACAGCCGTCGATTGAAATTGGATCCTTCGCAGGTGAACGTTCACGGGGGAGCCGTATCATTGGGTCACCCCCTGGGTTGCAGCGGTGCCAGAATCATTGTCACCCTGCTTCATGTGCTTAAAACCAACCTTGCGAGATATGGTGCCGCAGGAATCTGCAATGGTGGAGGCGGAGCCAGTGCCATGGTTATTGAATCGCTCTGATGATAAGGGTTGTTTTTAAGCTATGGAATTGTTCATACAGCATTCGACTCGGCAAACAACATTTGCTGAAATGGCGTTCTTCAGATATTTTTGCCCCTATAAACAAGAATAAACATGGCAATTCGACAGATTGCATTCCGCGAAGCACTCAGAGAAGCCATGCAGGAAGAGATGCGCAGGGATGAGCGTGTGTTCCTCATGGGTGAAGAGGTCGCCGAATACAACGGTGCATATAAGGTCAGCCAGGGAATGCTGGATGAATTCGGTCCGAAAAGGGTCATTGATACCCCGATCGCTGAACTGGGATTCACCGCAGTTGCGGTAGGTGCGGCTCAGAATGGACTAAGGCCGATCGTGGAGTACATGACATGGAACTTTGGCGTTCTTCCACTTGACCAGATCCTCAATACGGCATCAAAAATGCTGGCAATGAGTGGTGGACAGGTCGGATGTCCGATTGTTTTTCGTGGTCCCAATGGCGCGGCTGGTCAGCTTGGCGCACAGCACTCGACGGCTTTCGAAAGCATGTATGCCAACATTCCGGGTCTAAAAGTGGTTTCCGTATCCAATCCTTATGACTCGAAGGGTTTGCTGAAGAGCGCGATACGGGATGACGATCCAGTCATGTTCATGGAGAGCGAGGTCATGTATGGTGAAAAAGGAGAGGTCCCGGAAGAAGAATACTTGATCCCGATCGGCAAGGCTGACGTCAAGCGGTCAGGTCGTGATGTAACCATTGTGTCTTTCAACAAGATGATGAAAGTGGCACTGGGTGC
>CAJBPC010000542.1 GCA_903957405.1 uncultured bacterium
ACTGCTTAGCAACAACTTTGCACCCTCAAAGCAAAGCATCTCGGCGCCTTCCACGTCGATTTTTATGACATCGACGTAATCTATCCCATTTTCTTTTAGGAAAACATCAAGCTTCATGCAAGGTACACCCCCCACTTCTCCGTTTTTCGACTCCTCAGGATACATCGACAAATAAGAATCACCGTATGAATATTTCGCCTGAACTTCATCCGGTATCGCAAGTGAGACCGTGCCACTTTTATTAGACAAAGCAATTTGGGCACAATCAACATTGGCGCAGCCATTAAGTTCCAGATTTTGCCTGAGGACACCGCAAGTCTTTGGATTCGGCTCAAAAGCAAAAATCTTGCCGCTGGAACCGACAATCTGGGAACCGAGAAGCGAATAAAGTCCCACATTCGCTCCAATATCAAGTACCCTATCTCCCGATTTCAAAAGGGAAACAAAACGGCTAAGGGTACTGTATTCAAAAGATTTTTTAAAAGGAACAAGATGCTGATGTGCAAAAAGGAGCTTGGTGACATCACCAAAATGTACAAAAGAAAATCCATAGCCGGGAAGCACGCGGACCCAATGTTTTCCTGAGATTCCCAATGTCCATAAAAATTCCTTCAGCGAAACGAACGCATCAGAAATAAATTTCAAAAAGGATCTCATGATCATTTGCAACTAAAGGAAGATGATTGTTGGTATACGTTATCTTAAGTAAACATTGACGAGATACAGAATAGTGAAAGTTAGATATATCCTGTAACTTTTCTATGAGATTATCGTTCCATCGATCCCGCCATGTTTTAACTTGGGACGAAACCGAGATATTAAGAATATCCCACAGCAATTCAGACAGCTCGATAAAAAAAGACGGTTGCTAAACCGTCTAATGGTGCTTCCCATATCAACAGGAATTGTTATTACAAATGTAACTGTTTTTTATACTTTAATACTTTGCGCGGGTTGCCTTTCTTAAGTCATACTTAACGCATAAAGATTTTTCGTCGGTAAAAATCACTATATCACACATCTCCAGATACTCATCGAATTAAATTTCTTATAAACCATAGACACAGTGTTGATTTTGCCACGTACCACACTACTATTTTGCCTGTACGTATGCCTGATTGCCTGGTAAGAACCTTAATATATTTATTCCTTTTGATGCTGAATTCCAGCATCTTATCCACGGCCTTACAAGCCTATTCATTCTTATTCCAAGGCTTTTGTCGTTTCACTCAGGTGTACCTGAAACCAAAGAACACAGGCAAGCATCACAACGTGTTATTGTGTATGTCACCATTTCAACGCATTTACAATAGCTCATTCGGTGAACTAAGGGAGCTTGCAGATAAAGCCGTATTTTCATAGCGAAATAACCCTATATGGACCGTCGTCGTTTTATCAAAGATATTTCAGCCACTGCACTGCTGCTCATCAACGGACAAACCTTCCTCGCAGCAGAAGAGATTTCTTTTAAAAAACATAGAACCCTGCTGCGCTTTGCTGTCGGGTCCGATACACATTTTGGCCAACCAAATACGCCTTTTCAAGAATTCATGGATGCAGGGGTACGACATATCAATGAAATGCATGCAAAAAAGCCTTTTGACTTCGGTGTGATCAATGGCGATATCGTTCATGATGACATTCGTTTCTTCGGAGATGCTAAAAAGTCACTCGACAAACTCGCCTTCAAATACTATGTCACTCAGGGTAATCACGACCTCGCGACAAAAGAACAGTGGGAAGCGGCATGGGGTATGCCTGTTAATTTCGATGTGAAAAAAGGTAAGACAGCATTGCTATTTGCAACAACTTCCGACCAAACAGGAAAGTATCTGCCGCCGGACTTGGAATGGTTGTCTGCGAAATTTGAAGAACACAAAAAAGCAGATCATATTCTTTTGTTTATTCACATCCCACCAATCAAATGGACCAAAAACGCCATCGAGTCGAAACCCTTCCAGGAAATAGTGAAAAAACAAAAGAACCTACGTGCAATTTTCCAC
>CAJBPC010000543.1 GCA_903957405.1 uncultured bacterium
ATTTCGCCATCTCCACTTTGGGGGGATCTGGTGGCTTGGGGGGTGGCGGGGGTGGCGGGGGCTCGTTTTTCTGTTCCTCCTGTTTGATGTCTGCCAACTGAACCTCTTTCACTTCTACCTTGCCCTTATTGTTCGACACCGTTTTCATGATGAACGAACCCAGGACCAGCAGCAGCATGAGCGCAGCGGTGATCAACATCGCGGTGGTTAACCGTTTGTTATAGTTGCTGCGCAGTTCATAAGCACCATATTCCTTATTCCGTCCCTCGAAGACGAGGTCCAGCAGGTCAGTGCTTAGAATTTTGTTCACGTCCATGGTAATGTTTTTAATTAGATGCGTGTCATGGAATATTCCATAAACAGATTGATCACTTTATTCCGGCTGCGGCTTCCGTGACTTTCACGACTTCGTACTCCTGCGGTGAACAATCCACCATGGCGTAGCGCTTGATCTCGCTGATAGTCATTTCATCCAGGATGTCCACCGTGTTTTTGTACGATGCATCTATTGTCGGCTTGATGATCATCACCAGGTCTTCAGGATTCGTACTTTTTTTCTTGGCGATGATCTCGTCCCTGATGCCTTTGAAATTAGTGGCTTTAAGGGCTGCGGGGTCAAGGCCTTCGTAGTAGTAGACCTGATCCTGTTTTCCAAGGATGATGGTGAAGGCGCCTGACTCTTTCACTTTGTTTTGATCCTCCGGCTTATCCACATCCTTCGGCATGAAAAGGTTCATGGCCGATGGCTGGGCCATCGTCGTGGTGAAAATGAAAAAGGTGATCAGCAGGAAGCCTAAGTCAACCATCGGAGTCATGTCGACTTTTGTCGACATCCTTTTGGCTTTCTTGACGCCGGGACCTTTTTTGTGTCCGCCCTGATCGCCACCAGAATCTAAACTTGCCATAACTGATTGTTTGAATTATTGTTTCCGATTCGGTCATTACTAGTTTGAGGGTTGTCCTACCTGCCGTTGACGGGTCTCGTACAATGGCGTTCCGGCAGGAGCATCCTCGGGTGCGGTGATCAGCAGGAACTTATTCTGGTCATTCTTCTTGAATGCCAACAGCACCTGCTTGAACGCTGGGTATTTTGAATCGTTGTCGGCCTTGATCAGCAGGCTGAGCTTCCGGCCGGAATATGCCACAAGGGCATCCCGCACCCAATAGTTCAGTTCACCTCCCGTAGAGTCATCCACAGGAATACCCGGCTGGTTGACCTTTTTCATGGCCTCCGCATCCAATGACAGCAATCCTTTCAGCTGGCTGAACGGAACGCCCACGCTGGGGGCATCCGTGAATGCCTTCATCTCAGCCGGCGTCAGACCCAGGTTACGGGTCTTGTTCAGGTTGTCGATCAGGATCGTCTTGAATTCAGGATTGTCCATCGAAACAAATACCCGCGCATTTTTATCCACCGTCACCATGAACGCATCCTTCTCAGGCACTGCGATCGATGACACCGATCCGGGTATCTTCACTTCCACGGCATCTTCCGGCTTGAACTTGGTCGCCAGGATGAAGAATGTCAGGATCAGGAAGGCCACATCCACGAAGGGGGTCATGTCGTTGTCCGGAGTGTGCTTCTTTATTTTGACGCTTGGCATGATTTCACTTTATAGAGTTAAGATTCACTTTAACGCGGATTCCATAAATAAACCCGGGCTTATTTGTACGTTGAAGCAAAACTCTGGGTCAATGTGAAACCAGACTCGTCAATCCCGTAAGTGATGGCGTCGATCTTCGTCGTGAAGATGTTGTACATGACCAGTGCCAGCGAAGACGTGGCGATACCCAGGGCCGTATTGTACAATGCTTCAGAGATACCCACGGCCAGCTCACTCGCTGCACCGGCACCGCCTTCCTCACCAAGAGAGGAGAACGAACGGATCATACCCATGACCGTTCCGAGAAGCGCGATCAGCGTACCAAGGGATACGAGGGTGGAAAGAAATACCAGATTCTTCTGCAACATAGGGAGTTCCAATGCCGTAGCTTCTTCCACTTCCTTCTGGATCGCGGCGAGCTTCTGGTCGGTATTCAGATTGCCCTCGGAGATCATCTCCTTGTACTTGCGAAGACCAGCCTTCATCACGTTGCCGACACTGCCTTTCTGCTTGTCGCACTCCGCGATCGCAGCATCCACATTCTTGTTCGCGAGGTGATACTGCACCTTGCGGATGAACTCGGAAACCGAACCGCTGCCAGTCGCCTTGTTGATGGTCATAAAACGCTCAAAGGAAAACACGACGACCATCAACAAACACCCGATGAGGAGTGGAACAATGATGCCGCCTTCATACATCCGATACCATGCACCCTTGGGTCCCTTGTGCGATGGCCAAAAACCACCTGTAAGGTCAGGCTTTGTAAAACCCTCATTGGCACCGAGGATGAAACGCCAGATGATGTAACCGCCCACAATGCAAAGTAGTGGCGCCAGCCAGGAAATAATGTTACTGCTTTTCTTAGGTTGGATTGCTGTTGCCTTAGCAGTTGGTTTTGTTTCAGCCATGACTTTTGTTTTAAAGATTAGAGATTTTTCGCTTTGAAGGTTTGATTATGGTGTACAATTCTAATGAAAATTGTTTTGATTCCCGTGCCCGAAAATATTTTTTTTTTAAGGACGAAGCAGAAAATTACTTAATTAATTTTCAACATTAC
>CAJBPC010000544.1 GCA_903957405.1 uncultured bacterium
CGTATCTGATGAGTGGAGATAAGGCAACATACACGATGGGCGGAGAGCGCATAAGCTTTGGCCCCGGTCGTGCCGATCACCGGAACGTTTCCCTTCGAGGCGCCTTGCCGTCGATGGATGCGCCGTCGGTGTTTATCACGGGACAGACGCCTTTTCGCCACAGCATCGAGATCGGTTGATGCATGTGTGCATGTCAACAGTATCAGATAAGAAGAAGATGATGATCAAACCAAAAGAAAATACTAACATGTTCCTTCGACGTGCGTCTTTGTTTTTCGCATTCATGTCATTTTGCATGGTTCATGCATTTGCTCAGAAGAATGAACGGCCGAACATCATTTACATCCTTGCAGACGATCTCGGTTATGGAGACCTGGGGGTCTATAATCCTGCGGGGCGCATCTCCACGCCCAATCTCGACCGGCTGGCATCACAGGGGATGCGATTCACGGATGCGCATTCACCTTCATCGGTGTGCACTCCGACACGCTACGCCATCATGACCGGCCGGTATCCGTGGCGGAGCCGCCTTCCCGTCGGTGTATTGCGCGGCTATAGCCGTCCGTTGATGGAGGACGACCGTGCGACGGTGGCTTCGATGCTCACGGAGGCGGGGTATCATACCGGTGTCATTGGCAAATGGCATCTTGGACTTGGATGGGCGCCAAAGCCGGAACATGCGCATCGGCTCGACAGTGCCGGGTATGGTATCGATCAGGAGATGGATCCGGGACATATCGATCCTGACCGACCCTTCACGGTCAGTCCGAATACTAACGGTTTCGGCTACTCGTATATATTGCCTGCATCCCTTGACATGCCGCCATATTGTTATGTGGAGAACGGCCGGCTTGCGGAGCCGCTGACATCCTACACGAAACAGAGTAAGCCGGACACCGGGTATGCGGGGGCGTTCTGGCGGGCCGGACTCATGTCGCCTTCTTTTGATTTTTATGATGTCATCCCGAATTTCATGCGTCACGCGAATGCGTTCATCCGTCAGCAATCACCGGCAAAGCCTTTCTTCCTGTATCTGCCATTGCCAGCTCCGCACACGCCATGGGTGCCTGCATCCGAGTTCAAAGGGCGTTCGCAGGTTGGGGAGTATGGGGATTTTGTCGGGCAGCTTGACGCGTCCATCGGCGCGATGCTGAAGACGCTTGACAGCATGGGATTGTCAAAGAACACCATCGTGATCTTCACGAGTGATAACGGCCCTTACTGGCGGAAAGACCATGTCGAAAAATATGGTCATGCGTCTGCCGGGGAGTGGAGGGGTATGAAAGGCGATGCTTATGAAGGCGGGCATCGTGTGCCGTTCATTGTTCGCTGGCCGGGCAAGGTAGCGCCCGGGTCCGTGAGCCATGCGACCACGACATTGACCAATCTGATGGCCACTTGTGCGGATATTCTGGGGAAAAAGGAGCTGCGGCAAATGCCGGAGGATAGCTACAGCATCCTGCCCGTGTTGTCAGGAAAATCGCAACATGTGCCGTTGCAGCCCGCGGTGGTGCATAGTTCATCCATCGGTTACTTTGTCATCCGTCAGGGTGACTGGAAGCTCATTGAGGGACTTGGGTCGGGGGGCTTTTCGGTGCCAAAGCAGATCAAACAAAAGCCCGGTGGGGCTGATGCTCAGTTATTCAATCTGAAAGAGGACCCAAGGGAGGAGCGGGATGTATATTCCGGTCACCCGGAGGTGGTGAAAGCGTTGCGGATGCAACTCGAAGCGATCCGAAAAGCGGGGAAGCGGATCGAGCAGGGGCATGGGCGTTAAGGCTGGACGTTTTATGATTTTTGCAAGAGGGTTATCTCCCTTGTAGATGAATGTATGCGGGATGATGGGGCGACATCGTCCATATCATTTGGCCGTATCGGTTGGCCTTGGTCCGTCATCCATGATGGGAAAGGCCATTCGGGTGATCGATCCGTCGAGTGCTTTTTTTTCTGCGCGACAAAGCGGTATCGTGTTTTTGCCGTGCACTTCAAATGCCATAATTTGTATGCATGGTGCTATCATATGTCA
>CAJBPC010000545.1 GCA_903957405.1 uncultured bacterium
AGGTCGAAATGCTCATTGCTGAGGTTACCGATATTCGCGAACTCTGAGAATTCCGCTGCGATCTTCGAAAGATGTTCTATCTGCTCGATGAGTGTACCGGCCACTTTCATCGACAGTTCGCGCACGTTGGTCGCATCGTTCCGGATGGCCTTCTGCAGGTACTGGATGCTGAGCTTCATGGGTGTCAGCGGATTCTTGATCTCATGCGCCACCTGCCTGGCCATCTCCCGCCAGGCTCCCTCACGCTCTGTTCGGGCTAGGGCCGTGGCGCTATCCTCAAGCTTCCGAACCATGCGGTTGTACTGCTCCACCAAACCCCCGATCTCATCCTTCCTGTCCCAGCTGATTTCCTCATTGTGCTTGCCCAGATTGACCTCCTGCATCTTTCTGCCGATCCAGGAGAAAGAACGGGTGATGCGATTCGTGATGATCACGGAAATCACACCGGCCATCAAAAACACGAATGTGTTCAGGTTGATCAGTGCCACCAGAAATCCCGAGATCTCCTGCTTCAAACCGCGGGTCGATGCGAAATAAGGGATGTTGACATAGGCACTAAATGCCTGGTTCCGAGTGCGGAAAGGGGTGTAGATGCTCACGTATTCCAGTTGTCCGTAGCGCTCATGCTGCATGAACTGCACCATCCGGCGCCTTCGCATCTCGTGGTATGCCTGAGGGTCCATCTTCCTGCTCAGGATGCCCTCATTGTACACGAAGGGTTGCGATGATACCAGCAAGTCGCCCCGCTCGTCATACAGGTTGATATCTGCATTGTGGATCTCCGAGATCTCCGTGATGATTTGCTCAAGGCGTTCCAGCCGTGCAGAGTCCGTGAGGCTGAAGAACCCGTTGCGGCCCGTCCTGCCACCGATCCTGTCCTGCATCTCATCCGCCATGAGCTGTATCGTCCTGCTGAGCATGTCCCGGTTATTCCGGTCATAGCGATTGATGAAAAACACGATGGTGACGACGCCCACCACTAAAAATGAGAAGATACTCAAAAAAATGATCGTTCCATAGATCTGATTCCGGATGCTCGTATTGCGGATCTCCTCTATCACGGCAGCTGGCTCGTAGCCGGCACGGATGATCAGACTGACGGTTTGAAAAAGCCCTACCAACAAAAGAGATGCGCAAAACAGATATGCAAACAGGGTGATGGCCTCGAGGATGAAATTGCTCTTGCGGGTGACCACCACGACCTTTCCGCCACCGGCCCTGTGCCAAAGTACTTCGTAGCCATCCGACACCTCATTCCGGAATTCATTGCTTGGCATGTCTGATGCAGAAATGCTCACCGGGAAAGGATAGTCGTTGCGGTTCATCTGAAGCTCCAGGCTGTCGTATACCGCGTATGCATAGCCGGGCCAGTTGTCGATCGGCGTTTCCCGTGTGTTACGGATAAGCTCGGGGTATAGCGCCTCCTCCCTGAAGTTTCGGGGATTCGAGAGCATGTAGCATATGGCGACAAGACTGTCGGCCGGATCCCTTAAAGCCCTTTTGAAAATATAGCTGAAGCTGGTGAAATCATTCTCGAAATAACGCATGCCCGGAACCGCTGTCTTCTTGCCCTGCAAAGTGAAGATCGTATTCAGCGTGTCATACGTCATCTGATCGGAGGCTGACAATGGCTTGCCGGAAGAATCGAATAGGAAAAGCCGCGTGTCAAACTTGTTCGTATACCCCCTGAAATTCGCATTGATGATGCTATCTTTTAACCCCACAGAAACCAACGGGTCGCGGAATCGCGACAGGCTCGACAGCAGGAAGTCATTGCCGAGCCCGGTGGCGGCGATGTTCACAAGGTAATCATTCGAGGGGTCAGACTGGATGGCGAGCTTGATGGCGGCGGCTTTTCGAATGCCCAGCTCCCGGGTGCGGTTCTCGGTGAAGATGATCGCCGTGATGGAAGCAGAGAAAAAGATCAGCCAAAATACCGTGGCATTGCCCGTGATCCGATGCTCTCCCTGCCGGGCAGATATCTTCAGCAAAAAGAGATACCCCGCCAGCCATAGCAACAAACCCATGCCGAACCCCACAAAGCGACTGTCGATGAACAACGTGATCAATGTGAGTCCGATGAAGATCGTCAGCAGCAACTTGTTGAACATCGAAGTCTCCAGCACCTCGGAGAGATAACCGAAAAGAATGCGGCTGAGGATGTAATACCCCATGGATATGCAACCCATCACGAAGAAACCCACCACCGTGTATTTGTCGAGTCGGAAGAAATTCGTGACTTCGTAAGAAATGGCGGAATCCGAGACAAGGCTCCGGATCGTATCGCCCCCCACCCAGGTGGTCGCAAGCAGCAGGCAGGTGATGATAACGGCAAAGAATACACGAAGATAAGGTCCCCTTGCGCTATGCAGCGGCGTGATGCCTTCGTTGAGCGATTGGATGAACAGCATGATCCATGCGAACAGTAAAGAATTCACCAACAGGTCCCCGAGGGATTTCAGAAAAGCATTGGACCCGTAAATGGCAGGATCGAACAGCTCGAACCTGCTGAAATCAAATGGAATCGGTAGTGCATACGACAACCCCCTCAGCAATGCAATCGCCGCCACAAGGAATACCACGGCCGGCATGGCGCCATATGTCTTCGACACCGCCTGTGCAGCCATGTGCAGGTAGAACAGCAACAGGAGTGTTCCAAGCACCCGCAGCAGAACCGTAAGCCACCCCGACCCACCGGCGTCGGCCTCCTGATGCCTTTCGATGCGATACATGACCTGCCCACCAGAGGCGAATACCGGAATCCCCAAGGTATCGGAAGTGATGATGTAATTGCCTTCCACGTCGGGCGCATCTACGAAGCCCTTGCGCAGATAGTCATTCTCGATGAAATAGTCGAACCTGACAGGTATCAACGCACATACCATCAATGCTGCCTGCCCATCCCCGCGCAGCACCTTCCGGATATAAGCATACTGCCCGTTGGGAAGCGTATCCAACCCCATGCCCTCCGGCTTTCCGAGCATGCCGGGCGTTGGCAACGACTGCTGCGTGTTCCAATGCACGAGAGACAGAACCCCTGAAGCCCCCTGCTCATAAATGAACACCCCGTAGGGCAGTTCGATCATCCGCTGCAGCTCCGCGTCATCAGCAGTGTTGAGCGCCAGCCGCCTGATGAGGGGCGTATCCCGCAGCAACCGGCTGAAATCCTCCTCCTGCCTGTGCAGATATCTTTCCAAAGTCCGCTTCACACCCTGTGGCGAAGTGCTTTGCGACCAGTAATTGCTGAACACGAATGACAATGTGAACAGCCAGGCCGAAATGATCAGCAGATAGGCGTTACGGTAAACGGTATCGGTGAGGTATGTCTTCACATCTGTTTTCTTGTCTTGCATTTGCTTTCATCCCAACGCCACCGGCATCCGGACCTGAAGTGAAAAATGATGGCTGAAGAACTTGTCCGGCAGCAGAAAAGCTACAGGATTTCCTGGGTGCTGCTTTTTTTTATTTCATCCCAAATGGCATCCATCTCTGCAAGCGACATCTCCGAAAGGGGTTTCCCGCCTTTGATGGCCAATGACTCCATCTGCTTGAACCTGCCCATGAATTTCTTGTTGGTGCGCTCCAACGCATGCTCCGGGTCGATGCCCAAAAAACGGCTGTAATTAACCAGAGAGAAGAGCAGATCCCCGAACTCATCCTCCACTTTGTCCCTTGCAATATCTCCAGCAGGACTGCCGGCACCAGTTGCGTCGACTTCAGCAAGCGCCTCAATCAATTCAGCCTCCTCCTCTTTCACCTTCTCCCCTACCTGCCCTGCATGCTCCCATTCAACACCGACCTGCTTCGCCTTCTCCTGCAACCGCATGGCCTTGACCATCGCAGGCAAGGCGTTGG
>CAJBPC010000546.1 GCA_903957405.1 uncultured bacterium
AAATATCGTGTTGATCACTTCACAAGTTAAGCCTTTATCGGATGCCTCCATCAGCCGATCTTCTTCACTTCGTACACCGGACTGAAGAGGAAAGTCCTGCCGGTCGAAGCTTCGACGCAACGGATACGTTTTCGCTGGACTTCTCCCCTGCGAAAAATCCTTCCCCCGCGAATGACGAACATTTCCCCCGGATGTAATTCCTCGACAAGGCATTGACCGGTTTGGGCCGCATCGTATTTCCGTAAGACACGCATCAGATGATCATCGGCACAGGAGCTTGCCGACGGATTCCGGAGGGTGTTCATCAATACCACCCGGATCTCATCCGGGAAAATATCCGCTTCGAGGAAGTCTTGCAATATGAGGGCATAGTCTCTTTTCCATTCTGTTCCGTGAGGCAGGACTTTGTTGCCATATTTAACGAAAGTGAACAAATGAGCCAATTCATGGAGCAATGTTATGAGGAATGCGTATGGATTGAGGTTCCCGTTTACAGATATCCGGTGGTTCTTACCCTGGAATGCATGGCGATAATCTCCGAGGACGGTGGCCCGGGACCTGGTAACGGTGAGGTGTACCCGATATTGAAGGAGGTGGGGCTCCAGTTTCTCAAAAGAACCTGCCGGCACGAAACTGGATAACCCTTGCAGGGGTGATTCAGCTTTTGGCATCTTCCTTTTTCTTTGAAACAACCATGAGTGCCCTCGTTTCAAGAAATGTATACAAGAGATAGAGGAACATGCAGGAGAAAAGAGATGGTTTGTTGATGCTCTCGCGGTACATCCACGCATAGAACAAAGTCATGGCTGCAATGACCATGAACTTGATGATGAAGGATCCGTATACTGCACCTAGGAAGCCCGGCGTCGTGGAAGCCTGCATCCCTTTCCAGAGCATGGAGAAAGATACGGATGTGACCACACACAAAAAAAGGTTTCCCAGCAATAGGACATCAATATCAAACCCCAGGGCTTCGAGTCGTCCCCGAAAAATGATTGCAAAAGAGTTGATACTCACAAAAAGTGCAAAAAGCGGTGCCAGAGATTTTTTAAGAATCATGTGCTTACTTTGGTGGTATGACTCGATACCTAAATGCACGGTTGCATTGATCAAAGGTACAGGGGAATTCCCTATTGCGAGACCATAAATAAACATAACTAACCAGCACGAGATCATTCATGCCGGTTAGCTCAAAATTCCTTGGAATAGTAAGAAAGGAGGAGTTTGGTTTGTACCGATCAGTGGCCAATCGCATGTCGCTTGTCTTCAGCAGACATTTCCACCACATACGCATCCTGCCCCATATGGCAGTGCCCGTTGAAAGTGACCAATGGCTCTATCTGAAGTTTTCCGGCATGGATATCCCCCTCAATGACCGCTTCACCGCGAAGGTTGAGCATGTCTTTAATCATCAGTTTCCCACTGACTTTTCCCTGTATGTCTGCCTGTTGACAAGTGATGTCGCCCAACACTACACCGGTGTTACCGAGTACGACTTTTGCGGAACCTAAAATATTACCCACAAGCTTACCATCAATTCTGACATCACCACTGCTGACGATATCGCCATTGATGGTTGTACCATTACCAATAAGTGTGTTGCCTGTTAGATTCTGTTGGGTTGTTTCTGTATGCGATTTTGACTTAAACATGATTCAAAGTAATGATTTTATCCTTAAAACGTCAATGTTTAGTCCTTAATTTTTTCAGGATCCGGAATATCAAGCATCGTGGTGTCGAGCCTCTGTTTTGTATTGCCATTTAGCACATCCCTGACGCTTTCCCAATATACCTGTTTATCCTGTATGGAGGATTCAAGGGAATCTGCGCGGATCTTGAGCTGCATCAATTTTTCACGGTCTGTCCGGCTGCCATAGCCGGGGATGTAATATTTCAGCGGGGTGAACACGATGAGTGCAACGGTCAGTCCCACGAGCACCACAAAGATCGTGCAGAGTGCTATGTATACACTGAGTCGGGTCAGTTTGAAGGTGACGACTTCTTCATACGTGTCGGCATTCATCACCACCAGTCTGTATCGGTTCTGCAGGCGCTTCAGCGTCGATTGGGTGTCCATGTTTTCCTGAATCTGTTTAGTGATTGAGCAAATATCGAAATAACGACGATAAGTCTGCGCCCAATCTGTGAGATATCGCGTGTTTAACGAGATAGTTTGTCAAAATAATATTGCTGGTTGTGTTAAAAACACGACAAACGCCATGCCATATCGGTTTACCGGCAATATTTCGCTAATTTTATCCCCCTTAAGGGAATACCTCAAGAATTTTACGCCTGTGCATTCATTCCTTTCACATGCCTCAAGCAGGAAAAGGGCTTCCCCCTTGATCATGCTGCTTTTTGTCTTGTCCGTACATCATTCATGGGGGCAACCGGGTGCCAAAGTCGATCTTCCCAAACCGGAGCAGTTCGAAAAAAGAACCCTCGCCTCTGAGAAAACCGGTGAGGGGAAGTTAAATCCGATCAAGCGATTCAATCAGAACATACTGACGCATTACAATTTCCATTTTAATGCGGAGATAGAGCTGAATGAAGTCGTTTTCTCTGCAAAACAGAGCCACAAGGATGATTTCACCAAGCTGCTATCTTTTTATGACCATTCGCTTGAAAGCACCGCAGGCCAGGAATCAGAGCTTGATTCGGTCATCCTCAAATGCAATAACGGCATATTGCTGCACGATCTGCGAAGTGACTGGGTGGACAACCTCTACCTGCTGATGGGGAAGGCCTACTTCTATAAAAAAGAGCTTGACTCAGCGGCCATCACCTTCCAATACATAAACCAGGCATTCCAGCCTCGCAGCAAGGATGAGATCGGCTTTGACAAATCAATCGGCAGCAATATCAACAACACGGGGAATGTGTTCACCATCTCCACACCGGAGAAGAAAGGGCTGATACCCCGGGCGGTAACCCATACACCATCGAGGAATGAAGCGATCCTTTGGCTGCTGCGGACATTCATCGAACAGGGACACATGAACGATGCCGGGGGGCTTATCGAGGTCCTTCGGCGAGACAAGACCCTCCCTGTCAGACTATTTCCGATGCTCAATGAGATGCAGGCCTTGTGGTTCTATCAATCGGGACAGGCAGACAGTGCAGCGCATTACCTTGAGCAGGCCATGGACCAGGCTTCCACCATCCAGGAGCGGTCAAGGTGGGAGTTCCTGTCAGCACAACTGTACGAAAAAGCGGGACGCACCCGACAGGCTGACAGCCTCTATGAAAAAACCATTGGACACACGACGGATCCCGTCATGGAAGCCTATGCCCGCATCAACCGGATCAACCTTCACCTTGGGAAAGATGACAGCCTGCTCATCCAACGCAACATCGACGAGCTGATCAAGATGACGAAGAAGGCCAAATACGAAGATTACAGGCATATTTTATTTTATGCCGCGTCAAAACTCGAAGCACAAAGATCACAAAGCGAGGCATCGATAAAATACCTACAAAAAAGCATCTCGTTCAATACCAACGACTCGAAACTCAAGAGCAGGGCTTTTCTTGAGCTGGGAGATCTGTCGTTCATTGAACGGGACTATGCCACGGCAAGCCATAGCTACGACAGTGTGACGCTGGAAACCGAAGAAAAGCTAGATAGCATCCGCGTGGCAGACCGAAAACCGATCCTCAGCGAACTGATATTCCATCTGGAGAATGTACGTGTGGAAGACAGTCTGCAAAAAATCGCTGCCATGCCCGAAAAAGACATGGAAGCGTATCTGAAGTCGCTGTCGAAAAAGCTTCGGAAGGAAAAAGGACTTATGGAAGAGGATGTTGCACCTACAGGCTCATCAACAGGGGCAACAGGACTACTGCCATCCTCCAAGGACAATGAACCGGTGAACCTCTTCGCGGCGAACGAGAGCAAGGGGGAATGGTATTTCTACAACAACAACCTGAAGTCCCAGGGCTTCCGGCAGTTCCAGGCCAAGTGGGGGACAAGGCCCAATCTAGACAACTGGCGAAGGATGTTCGCCGTCAACAACCAACTGAACGCCACG
>CAJBPC010000547.1 GCA_903957405.1 uncultured bacterium
CGAGCATGTCGGCACGGTGGTCGGAAACAGAACTGACTTCCGCACACTGCCCCACCGGCCATTCTGAAAGCTGCATCTGTGTGGATGCCTCCATCCGGCCTTCCCCGTCGGGAATGGGATCGCCATGCGGATCGAATTTCGGATACCCGAGGTACGCATCAAGCTTCTCGATCAACTTCTCACTGGTGACATGCTCAAGCTCCTCCGCAACCTCATGCACCTCCTCCCACGAAAACCGGAGCTTCTCGGAGAGGAAGAACTCCCATAGCCGGTGCCTGCGGATGATGCCCAACGCCACTTTATTGCCATCCGGACTCAGCCGAAACCCCCGGTACCGCTCATAGGTGAGAAGCTCCTTCGCCTTCAGCTTCTTGAGCATGTCTGTCACCGAAGCCGGACGGGTGTTCAGGCCCGCAGCGAGTTCATTCGTGCTTACCATGCTTCTGTCATCCTGCAGATGGTAGATATGCTTGATGTAATCCTGCTCGGTGGCTGTGTATTTCATCATTCCGGAAAAAATGTTTAGACAAATCTAAAAAATATTTACATGTCTTTGTTTAATAATTCCAACAGGGATCGGAAGCATCTGGCCGGCTTGCTGAAATAACTTTAAAAAAAAGGTTGGCACAACGAAACACCCTACCTTTCCGTTATACAATAAAAGACTCATGTATCGCTGGGTATTTCTGGTCATATTTTTTTCGGCTATGCTCGCCTGCAAGCCGCGAAAGACAAACCTCGCCACTGATGAACAGGTAGCCATCGGTGATTTCGTGGAATCCTTCGAGCCGCTGGTGCTTCCATGGACGATCAACGAGGTCTCCCTTGCGCGAAAGACGAGCGATTCATTCCTCATCAATCCGTCGATCATAAAACAATTCGTGCCGGACTCGGTTTTTGCAGCCGTTTTCAAGCGGAGCGACAAGATCCGATTCCATGCTCTCGGGCGTGTCTCGCAGGCGAAAGGGGAGACCTATCTTTTCATCAAAGCATCCACTGCGGCGAAAAGCGTTGCCTACGTTCTTTGCTTCGACCGCGAGCCGGCCTTCAGCGCCGCCATGGCATTGGTCAGCCTACCTGGACTGAAAGGCACATCCTCTGAGTTCAGCATGGATAAGAGACTCACGCTTACGCGTACCCGAAGCAGACGGGGTGCTGACGGGCAACCTGTTTATCGGAAGGACGCCTATGTCTATAACACGGTCGGTGCGTTCACGCTGGTGCTGACAGAGAGCAATGAAGTGGTGGAGACAGATGAAGCATACAATCCGATAGACACACTCCCCCGCAAGCATCCGCTGAGTGGCGATTATGTGATCAATCGCCATGATTTCATTTCTATACGCGACGGCGGATCCGCTAAGCGCCTGCTTTTCTTCGTGCATATGTCGAGGGAGGGCGGCGAGTGCCAGGGGGAATTGAGGGGGCAGTTGGACATCGTGAAACCCACACTGGCACAATACAACAAGGCCGACGACCACTGCGTGCTGGAATTCGCATTCAGCGGGGATGTCCTCACCCTTCGGGAATTGGAGCCATGCGGGAACCACCGCAGCGTGCGGTGCGCATTCGGCGGCAATTATCCCAAAAGAAAGATGCCTAAAAAAACCAGGAAGAAGTGATCGTCACTTCCGAAAGGTCATTTTTGCCAGACAGGGATTTCTCCCTTGCGGTCAGCGAAACGCATCATCGTTCCCATCTGCGCGCACTTTAGGTGCACAGGAAGCTTCCTCTTGTGATTATTCCTTATTAAGCGCTACCTTGCACGTTGTTTTCAAGTAAAGCATCTCAATCTTATGACCAATTTCAGTTCCTTCTCGGTTCCATACGCGGCAGATGAGCACTATTCAAAGAAAGTGGCTTATTTCTCCATGGAGTTTGCCGTGCACCAGCCCCTGAAGATCTACTCCGGTGGCTTGGGATTCCTATCGGGTTCGCACCTGCGAAGCGCATATGAATTGAAGCAGAACCTCATCGGCATCGGTATCCTCTGGAAATACGGATACTACGACCAGTCCCGCAACCAGGACCAAACCCTGCAGGTGCAGTGGAACGAGAAAGTGTACAACTTCCTCAAGGATACCGGCATCAAGTTCCAGATCATCATACACGACGCTCCCGTGTGGGTCAAAGTGTACTACCTGGATCCGGAAACATTCCAAAGTGCCCCGCTTTTCCTGCTGAGTACGGATCTGCCGGAGAATGACTACGTCTCTCAGACCATCACGCACCGGTTGTACGATGCGAATGTGGCCACTAAGGTCGCGCAGTTCATCCTACTTGGCATCGGTGGCGCAAGGCTGATCGATGAACTGGGATTCAATCCGGACGTCTACCATCTCAACGAAGCCCATGGCGTATCCGCAGTTTTCTATCTATACAACAAACTGGGCAGCGTAGAGGCAGTGCGCCGCAAGCTGGTGTTCACCACGCATACGCCGGAAGAGGCGGGAAATGAAAAGCATGATATTTTCCTGTGCAATAAAATGTCATACTTCGATGGACTGGCCCTCGAGGAAGTAAGACGCCTCACGGGCATTCATGATGACCAGTTCAACCATTCGCTGGTGGCACTCAGGTTTGCACGAAAAGCCAACGGAGTATCGGAACTGCACGGGCATGTAAGCAGGAAGATGTGGGGCGGAATAGATGGCATCTGCCCGATCATCCACATCACCAATGCCCAAAACTGGCGCTATTGGGCGGATAAGCAGCTCTATACCGCC
>CAJBPC010000548.1 GCA_903957405.1 uncultured bacterium
AGGGGTGGTGTTTTTGTTTTGTTGCGTTTCCGATCAATGTGGCCTGAGAGCAGTCTTTCACCAGAACTTCCACATAGTCGCCCTTTTGCAGTCCGGGCACATCAGTCTTTGGGAAGACGACCACTTTGTTCTGTGAATTGCGGCCTCTCCAGTCCTGGTCACTCCGTTTCGAATCTCCTTCGATCAGAACGGTGACGATCTGGCCCAGGTCAAGCTTATTGCTTTCCAATGACAAGCGGTTCTGCAAAGCCACGATTTCGGCCAGTCGCCGGCTCTTAGCCTCATGTGCTACGTCATCCACGTATCTTTTTGCAGCAAGTGTGCCGGGCCGTTCAGAATACATGAACATATACGAGTAGTCAAAGCGGCTTCGCTCCATCACATCGACGGTATCGCGGTGATCTGACTCCGTCTCCGTGCAGAATCCTGTGATGATATCCGAGCTGATGCCGCAGTCGGGCATGATCTCACGGATGCGATGCACTTTTGCGAGATACCATTCACGCGTGTAGGTGCGGTTCATCATCTGCAACACCCTCGTGGAACCGCTTTGCAACGGCAGGTGGATGTACTTGCAGATATTGGGGTGCCTGGCCATCGTATGCAGTACCTCGTCGGTGATGTCTTTCGGATGGGAGGTGCTGAAGCGGATGCGGAGCAGCGGACTGACTGTTGCGGTCATTTCGAGCAGTTGTGCAAAGGTCACTGCATGCGTGCCGGTTTCATCGACCCAGTGGTAGCTGTCGACATTCTGCCCGAGCAAGGTCACCTCCCGGAATCCCCTGTTCAACAGGTCCGTGCATTCCGCAACGATCGAATGGGCATCCCTGCTGCGTTCACGGCCCCGGGTGAATGGAACCACGCAGAAGGAACACATGTTGTTGCAGCCCCGCATGATGCTCACGTATGCGTTTACCCCGTTGCTTTCGAGCCTGACGGGCGAAATGTCAGAATACGTCTCCTCCCGGCTGAGCAGAACGTTCACGGCCTTCTGTCCCTCACCGGCTTCCTCTATCAACATGGGCAGGCTCCTGTATGCATCCGGCCCGACGACAATATCCACCAGTTTCTCTTCCTCCAGCAACTTCGTCTTCAACCTTTCCGCCATGCAACCAAGTACGCCAACCAGCATGCCCGGCTTTTCCTGCTTGATCTTTCGGAATTCGGTAAGCCTTTTGCGGACCGTCAGCTCCGCTTTTTCGCGGATCGAGCAGGTATTCAATAAAATCAGATCGGCCTCAGAAACATTCCTCGTCGATCCGAAACCGCTTTTATGCAGGATGGATGCCACGATCTCACTGTCGCTGAAGTTCATCTGGCATCCATAACTCTCTATATAGAATTTCTTCCTGGAGGGATCCTGTACATCCTTCACGGAAGCCTCGTAAACCTGCCCATTCAGGAGGTATGGATCCTTTGCGGCCGGGAATAAAACGGAGTCCTTTTTACTGTCCATATTCACTTGCTTGATTGTCATCTTGCCGCTCCAAAAAGGCAGTGCCGGCAGGCATCCCGGCTTGTTTTCCCGAGCAGCGGCGTGGGTTGCGGGGCATGGCAAAAGTATGAAAAAATCCCATCCCGTGTCATATTGTCACGTTTGGTTCGGGCTTTTGGGAGCGACTTGAACCCCGAAGCTTTTTTTCAGTTTCCTGTCACCAATGCAGGCTCCGTAAAGGTTTTGGCGATAGCATGTGGGTTGTTTTTCGCCAACGACACCCCTCTGCATGTAAAAAAAATGCAAGTGAGCGAAGGTTTTTGTGTGGAACCCAGTCAAAGCTAAAGATATCGATCGGTCTTGGGTATGAACCTTCCGGCTTTTATTTATTTTTACCAAACAATCGCTTTCATTGAGATCATTCCCGCTCATAGCATATCTCGTTTTTGTCTCCCTTTCGGTCAGTGCGCAAACGGCATCCATGGCCAACGCAGGGGAACTGAGCGGGAACATCCTTTCTGATGAACTTTCAAAGTCGATGCAAGGCGTTACGGTGACCCTGAAATCGGTGTCCGACTCCGCATCTGTCTTGACGATGTTGAGCGATGCAGAAGGGTCGTTCCATTTCAGCGGACTGGCAATGGGATGGTATCGGCTGTCGTTGTCGTTCTCCGGCCATGCGTCCAAATCGATCGACAGCATCCATATCCGAGGCGACAGACCGCATGCGATCCTGGCAGACCTGGGCATGTCCATGTCGGCTTCTTTGCTGGAGACCATCGTCATACATGCAGAGAAACCACTGTTGGAAAACAAGGACGGGAACATCATCTTCAATGCAACGGAATCTCCCCTAAGTGCGGGCTCCAGTGCCGCAGAGCTGCTGAAAAACATTCCTTTGGTGAACCAGGACCCGGATGGACAGGTGACGATCAGGGGAAGAGAACCGAGGATCCTGGTGGATGACAAGCCCGTACAGTTGAACGCGCAGCAGATGCAGGATTTTCTGGAATCCATGCCGGGCAGCATGATCGACCGGATAGAAGTGATGACCAACCCGCCCGCCCAGTATGCCAACGAGCCGGGTGGCGTGATCAATATCGTTACCCGGAAAGGAAAGGCGGGATGGAGCGGCAGGATCAATGTATCCGCCGGCACCCGGGGGGAAAGCAACGTCAACGGGAGCATGAACATGCGGAAAAAAGGATTGTCCCTTCAGGTCAGTGCCGGCACGGGCCATAACCGCTTTGAAGGCGATGGGAATACCATCCGGGAGAACCGCTATGCAGATTCCTCCAATAAACTCATCACCCGCAACCATTTCGTCAACCGTTCCCTTCGGCCGAACCTTCGGGTCAACCTCGACTACGACATAAATCCTCGCAATATCATCGGTGCCACCCTCATGTTCAACAGTCATGATTACCGCAACCGGAGCGGCATCGATTATGCAAACGAGAACCGATACGGGATGGTCTACCGACGCAGTGACCGGGGAATCATGTCTGATGGAGAGAACTTGAATCCATCGGCCAACCTGTCGTACACCCGAAAGGGCAAGACAAGGGGTGAGCAGCTGCGTGTCATCGGCAGCTTCAGCCTGTCGAATACCGACGCCGTAAAGGATTTTCGGCAGGTATTCTACGACGGCGATTATATCCCGACCGGTAAAGACACCGCACAAGAACAATACGACCTTACCAAAAACAAAAGCATGCAGTTCCGGGTGTCTTACGACAAACCGGTGAAGCCCGAAATGACGATCATCTCGGCTGCCTTTGCCTATAACCGGAATGACAGCTATGTGGATATGGACAGCTATGACAAGGAACTCGATGGCAGTGATCTGACGTTCATGCCTCTGCTCAGCAATGAGTTCCGCTTCCTGCAACAGATACAGACCTATACCTTGTCGGGCAAGCAGAAGCTGGGCGACCGGTTCTGGTTCACCTCGGGCATCACGCTTGAAGGCACAGATATTTATTTCGACCTTGTCAGAGACAAACAGGAAGTCAGCAACAGCTACTCCAACTGGCTGCCTTTTGCAAACATCAACAAGAATTGGAAAGGGAATACGACGCTCAACTTGTCTTATCGATCGACCATACGAAGGCCGGGCATCCGGGAACTCAACCCAGCCATAGATTTCAGCGATCCTTATAATGTCCGGTTCGGAAACCCCGACCTTCTCCCATCGCCTGCACATGCATTCGATATCGTCTATGGGAAGAACCTTTCCAAATGGCAGATGAACGCGGGCCTAGGCTACAATAAAGTGGATGACATCTTCGCCACAGTACGGACATTGCGGGAGGACGGCAAGACGCAGATCACCTGGGAGAATATCAGTGGCAGACAAGAGTTCGAAGCCAATGCATGGGTGAACCTGCCGATCACGAAATCGCTGCGCATGAATGCGAATGCGTCCTATACGTTCAATAAATACAGCGATTTTGATATCGAAGTGAAACGCTATCGGAATGGAAGCTCCGCCAATGCGAAGGTGAATGTCACCTATGCGCCATCACCGGTTTGGAACCTCACAGGAAACCTCTCCTTCAATCGTTTCGCCAATCCTCAGGGTAGCGTGAGAAGCAATGTCAACATGGTCTTCGGGGGGCAGTATAAGTTCTTCAAACGCAGGCTGTCATTCGCGGTGCAAGCGGTTGATCCTTTCGTTCAGCAAAAGTACAGAACGGTCACAGAGGGGCTCAACTTCACCACGGAAAGCCAAAGCCTCACCCAAACGCGGAATTTCAGGTTCACCCTCAGCTACAATCTTGCAAATGTGAAGCCCGCATCCAAGAACCAAAAAAACCAGAAAGCAAAACCGATCACCCCGAAAAAGGATGTGATGCAAAAAGGGAAGGGGCAGGCTCCCGGACAGGGAAAATCGCCGGCCGCACCTACTGGCTAACCTTCATCCTTCGCGCCAGCCAGCTCTCCTTCAACGGGATCATCCATTGCTCGAGCAACGCTTTTTTCGTCAGGACCGTGTTGTTGAAATACACGGTCTCGCCGTTGAGGAATTCCTTTTCCACCGCATATTCAAACTGTCCCAATGGCAATAACTCGATTTTATCGTTGCGAAGGAAGGCCAACATCTGCCGATCGAACAACGATACCCTGAATTTGTCTTCCATCTGGCGTATCAGCCTCACCGAACTGTCGGTGCTGCAGCCGCTGACGCCGGTGGCCGTCTCGTCGGCCATTATGATGATGAATTGTCCGAAAAAAAGGGTGGCAAAGCCTTTTACGTCGGCACCATGAGATGTCCATCCCTCCGTGAACGCCTCCAACATCTGCTCCATGTCGAGCGCCTCCGCCATGGTGAACATGCGATTCGCCTGGTAGATCCATACCCTCGATTCATCTGAGAAATCTGCAGGCAGCAGACTTTTATATTCGGTGTTCATACGTTCGATTGTCGTTTATTGTGGCCTAGCATGCCCCTTCAGATGGAGCGTGCGATCATCTCTGCGATGTCGAGTACTTCTGTTTTTTCTTCCTGCTCCCGCACTTTCACGCCGTCGGTGAGCATGGTGTTGCAGAACGGGCAGGCGGCGGCAACCACATGCGCGCCCGTGGCAAGGGCCTCATCTGCACGATCCTGGTTGACGCGCGACACGCCAGCCTCCTCCTCCTTGAACATCTGCGCCCCGCCGGCACCGCAGCAGAGACCGTTCGAACGGCAACGCTTCATCTCGGTCAGCGTAGCGTCAAGCGCTTCCAACACTTTCCGGGGCGCTTCATAGATGTTATTCGCCCGGCCCAGATAGCATGAGTCATGGTACGTGATCTTCTTTCCTTTGAATGCCCCGCCTTCCAGGATCCGGATCCGGCCATCGTCGATCAGCTGCTGCAGGAAAGTCGCATGGTGAATGACCTCATACTCGCCGCCCAGTTCGGGATATTCGTTCTTCAGGGTGTTGAAGCAATGCGGACATGCCGTGACAATCCTCTTGATGCCGTATTGGTTCAGTGTCTGGATATTCTGCCATGCCATCATCTGGAAAAGGAATTCATTGCCGGCGCGTCTCGCAGGATCCCCCGTGCACATCTCCTCCTGCCCAAGGATGGCATAGCGAAGTCCCACCTTTTCTAGGATGGTGATGAACGCTTTCGTGATCTTTTGTGCCCGCTGATCGAAACTCCCCGCGCATCCTACCCAGAAAAGCACTTCGGGGGACTCTCCACGTGCGTGCAGATCTGACATGACCGGTGCCTGCATCTTGGTTATTTGTGTCAAATATAAAAAACAAGTTCGGTTTCACGGGGCGGAATGTGTGTTGTCATGCGGTATTCATATACCAAGGCATGTTATCTTTACAGAACCATCATCAACCAACAGGTGATTCAACCCCTAAACCTGAAGCAATATATGCATCTCCAGCAGGCAGTAGACCTGGCATTCTCACAGCTGTCGGATTCCCTGGACCGAATCACACCCGAACAATATAGGGCAGCCTGTAAAAACCTGTCGGATGCCAGCATCGGTCAGCATGTCAGGCATATCATCGAGATGTTCCGCTGCCTTGAAAAAGGATACCATTCCGGCGTCGTGAACTATGAACTCAGGGAACGTGACCCAGTCATGGAAACCGAGAAGGATGTCGCGCTGGTTCACCTCCGGGATATCCGTAAAAGCCTCGGGAAATCGGACCGCGAACTCATCCTTGAAGGGGTGTATATGCCGGATTCAGTCGAAACGATGCAGCTCCGGACCAACTACCATCGTGAGGTCGTCTACAACCTGGAACACACGATCCACCACATGGCACTCATCCGTGTGGGACTAAAAGAACTCGCACCAATGGACCTGCCCGATGGCTTTGGTGTCGCATCTTCCACGGTGAAGCATAACAAATCATGTGCACAGTAAGCTTCATCACCCATGGAGATGCCGTTCACATCACCTCGAACAGAGATGAGCAGTCCACTCGACTTCCCGCATACCCACCAGCCACATACCATACCGCGACGGGACTGACCGCTTTCCCAAAGGATGCGGATGCCGGCGGTACCTGGATCGCAATGCATGAATGCGGTCGGGCCGTTGTACTGCTCAATGGTGGATTCATAAACCATCGGCATACGCCGCCCTATCGAAAAAGCAGAGGGCTGATACTCCTCGACCTGATTGCCGCGGACGATCCGGCCGGACTTTTCGCTGAGATGGACCTTCCCGGAATAGAACCTTTCACGACCGTCGTCTGGGCAAACGAAAAGCTCTTCGAATGCAGGTGGGACGGCATCGGCACACATGTCTCCGAACTGGATCCAGCCCTTCCCCGCATCTGGTCTTCCGCTACGCTCTATGATGCTTCGGTTATGCGTAAGCGTGAGTCGTGGTTCGGCGAATGGATTCGGCGGAATCCCCAGCCTTCGGGATACGATATCATCCGTTTTCACCAATCGGCAGGGGATGGCGATCCGAACAACGACCTGCTCATGGATCGCGGCGGACGGCTATCCACCGTGAGCATCACAGCCATCGACATCAGACGCGATGCCGGCAGCATGAGCTATCATGACATCCGCAGCGGTGCGATCCACAACCTTCAACTGGATTTCAGAAAACATACCACACAGCAAGGATGAAAACCCTGGATGAACTCACTCACCGGCCTTTTTTCGTCCGGCTCTTCAACTGGGAATACTGGTCGTTCCTGGCAGTTTACGGCTGGGTGATGCCTTACTGGATATGGCTGGCCATCAAGAGCCGTTCGTTCTTCTTCTTCAACGCATCAAATCCCTCGATAGAGAACGGCGGACTGCTCAACGAATCAAAAAAAGACATACACGCCATCCTGCCAGCAGACCTCTATCCCCGCACAGAACATTTCGGGACCGGGATCGATGTCGATGCCGTTTGGAGGACGATCTCCGACAGGGGATTTCTGTTCCCTTTGATAGGGAAACCAGACATCGGAGGAAAGGGGCGGGGCGTGAAAAAGCTGCATGACCGAAAGGAACTGGACCATTACGCATCAAACGCCGTGCTCGATTTTCACATCCAGGAGTATGTCCCTTTTGAATGTGAAGTCGGGATCTTCTACTACCGCTATCCGGGGGCGGTCAAGGGAAAAGTGACCGGTGTGGTCCGAAAGGAGTTCCTTAAAGTTTGCGGCAATGGGGTTTGCAACATACTGGAGCTGCTGTCAGCGGACCGCAGGGGTATCATGCATGTGGACAAGATCGCAAAGTTGCTCGGCGACGGGGCGCAAAGGATCCCCGCATCGGGCGAGGTCGTTACGGTGTCGCCGATCGGGAACCATGCCCGCGGTGCATTGTTCCTGGATGATTCCCATCTGGTGGATGCGGCCCTGGAGCAGAGGATGGACATGATCGCGGACGAGATACCGGATTTTTATTTCGGCAGGCTCGACATACGCTTCCGGGAATGGGAGGCTTTCAAACGCGGCGAGGATTTTGTCGTCATCGAGGTCAATGGTGCCGGCGCGGAGCCCACACACATGTACGACCCCAGGCACAACATCCTCTTTGCATGGAAGGAGATCATACGGCATTGGGACATTCTGCAGCGGGTCAGCCGGATGAATCACGATAGAGGCGTACCTTACCTCGGTTTCCGGCAGGGTATCTCGGTCTTTCGCAGGGAGAAGCAGATCTCTGCAAGGCTGGCGGCCATGCCGGAATAGCGTGTATGCGTCAACGTTACTTATATTTTCTTTAGATATGCGGTTGCGTCATTTCACAAAGCTCTTCATCACGGGGATGTCGATCAGCTTCATGGGCACACTCCCGCTCGGCACACTCAACGTGTCGGCCATGCAGATATCTGTGAGCGACGGCATGAAACCTGCATTCCTGTTCGCCATAGGGGCGATGTTTGTGGAGATCGCCTATGTGCGGATATCCCTCTCCGCAATGGACTGGGTGCGCCGGCATGATCGACTGTTCCGTTGGCTGGAGCGGGCCACGCTCGCGATCATCGCTGCGCTGGCGGTTGCCAGCTTCATTGCAGCGGGCAGGCCCTCCGGGGCGGAGAAGCATGCGATCCTTTCCGATTCAATGCCCCGGTTCCTTCTGGGTATGCTGATGAGTGCGGTGAATCCCCTTCAAATACCTTTCTGGTTCGGTTGGAGTTCCGTGTTGTTCACCCGCGGCATATTGGGTACCGGGCCAGTGGATCGGAATATCTATATTTCCGGGATAGGGACCGGCACTTGCATCGGGTTCGGGGTATTCATCCTCGGCGGTCGTTGGGTGGCCGAACGCATTGGCGATAACCAGCGTGTGGTGCACATCGTGGTGGGGATCCTGTTCGCATTGACGGCCGTCCTTATGGCAGGCAGGATGATGCGGAAGCGAAAGACCGGTGCCGGTGATGCGGGACAGTCAGCCGGAGGGCATTGATCGCATGGTCAACGCTTTGGCAAGACCGCGGTCGACGGCTGTCTGCATATATTTCTCATTCCGAGATGCTCTTTTTCATCCGTCTGTCGTCCACTTTGTACGGTCATCCGGTGAGAACTTCCAGGGTGCGAAATTGTTCTCCACATTTCCGAACATCATCGTCCATTCCTGCGGGGCGTTGCTCTCTTCCATCACCAGGTAGCGGCGCATGGATACGATGATCTCCATGGGGCTGATGCTCACGGGGCATTCTTCCACACAGGCGTTGCAGGTTGTGCAGGCACGAAGTTCCTCTTCAGAAATGTAGTCCCGCAACAGGCTCTTTCCATCGTCTTTGAAGTCGCCGTGCTTGCTGATATTTTTACCCACTTCCTCCATCCGGTCGCGGGTGTCCATCATGATCTTCCTGGGTGAAAGCTTCTTGCCTGTCTGGTTGGCGGGACATGCGGCACTGCATCTTCCGCATTCTGTGCAGGCGTAAGCATCCAGCAGATTCTTCCAGCTGAGGTCGGTCACATCCTTTGCGCCGAATCTTTTCGGTGCTTCCTCCGTCTCAGCGGTAGGCGCTGACTCGGGATGCATCGCATACAGGACCTCTCTTTGGATCTCAGGCATGTTCACCATCTTTCCAGGAGCGTCCAGTCGTGCATAGTATGCATTGGGGAATGCCAGCAGGATATGCAGATGCTTCGACCAGGGAAGGTAGTTGAGGAAGGCAAAGATGCCGGCGATGTGCAGCCACCAGCACGTGCGTTCCAATGCGACAAGCCCGCTGTCACCCATTGCCTGCAGCAGCGGATGGAGCCATGAGGATACGATGAAGTTGCCCGTCATATGGGCGGAATACCCGCCATGCCCCCTTTGTTGCAGCATGGTGTCTGATGCGTTCATGAACAGGAAAAGGCTCATCAACACCACCTCTGTGACCAGGATATAGTTGGCGTCGCTGCGGGGCCACCCGTCCAGGTCTGTGCTGCTGAACCGCTTGAGGCGGATGATGTTCCGTCGGATGTAAAATACGATGCACACGATGAGCACCCCGAGGGCCAGGAACTCGAAGGCATTTATGAGCACCCCGTAGGCGCCGCCAAGAGGTCCGGCGAACAGACGATGTGTTCCCAATGCACCGTCCAGCACGATCTCCAGCACTTCCAGATTGATGATGATGAAACCGGCATAGATCACAAGATGCATCACGGCCACCAGCGGGTTCCGGAACATCTTCTTCTGCCCGATCGCCAGCAATAGCATGTTGCGCCATCTTTCCGGTTTCCGGTCACTCAGGTCCAGGTCCCTTCCGAGGAGGATATTCCTCCTGATCTCCATGATCTTTCGAGAAAAGAACCACAGCGAGAAGGCGGTCAGTATGACAAAGGCGATTTGTTGTATGATTTGCATGGCTTGGATTAGTTTTGCATGGACGGAATCCGATACGTCCCGTATTCAACAGACTGAAGTTACGCAAAGATGGAAAAAAAACACATCCTTACCGGAGCGCATGCTGCAATGAAGCTTCGCCGCATGGCTTATGAAATCCTTGAGGAGAATCCCGACGAAGCCGAGATCATTCTCGCCGGTATCCTCGACAGCGGCCTTGTCGTGGCGACACAACTGAAATCGATCCTCTCGCAGATCTCCGCGAAGCAGGTTCATCTGATTTCGATCCGCATGGATAAGCAACACCCCTCAGAGATCATCGTAGATGCGCCGATGGATTTTGACGGAAGGACCATCATCCTGGTCGATGATGTGACCAACAGCGGAAAGACGCTCCTCTATGCCCTCAAGCCTTTTTTGGAATGCTATCCGAAGAAGATACAGACGCTTGTGCTGGTGGAGCGGAGCCATAAGGCATATCCCATCCATCCGGATTATGTGGGCCTGCGTCTCGCGACCACCTTGCTCGACCATGTGTGTGTGGAATATGAAGGCGGGGAGATCACGGGTGCCTTCATGAAATGAAACGCGTTAGAAATAGAGCAGATAAGCCC
>CAJBPC010000549.1 GCA_903957405.1 uncultured bacterium
ACTATGTGATCGACCTAGCAAACGGGGAAGCAAAGAAAGCGGGATATGTCACGATCATTCGATGATGATGCGGTGTGATCCATAAAACGAAAAGGCCTACGAAAATATCGCAGGCCTTTTATGCATCGCTCAAAGAATGTTTCAGATAGGTTTGATCTCAATCCTGATATCCTGTGGCGCGCGTTCGTCACCACCGAAGTATGGGTATTGCTGCAAACCGCTTGCTTTGGTGGATGTCAACCCCCTTGGAAGTGCGACGGTGACGCCATTTGCCGTCAGCAGGTAGCTTGACCCATTGAGTTTGATACTGCAGGGTATTTCGCTGCCGATCGTGACTATACCGATCTCTTTTGAATACCGAACCCCCTTTGCATAGACGTAACCGTAAAGCCGGAGGGCACCGTTGTTATAAGCCCAACCGATCCTGGCACTGTTGTACTGATTATTGAATCCTTCTGAGAATCCCCAGAGTTTGTTGATATCGTACTGATTGACCGGATCGATGGTGGTATACATGGCCGATTGGTTGAACCTCGCCGAGAATTTCATCTCTCCACTGACTGTCAGATACCTTGTGGTGCTTTGATCACAGAAATTATTCCCTTTCCGGATGAGATAACTGGTGTAGGTTATGGCTCTCGCACTTGCTATCGCATCTGTCTCTAAAGGATCTTCCCGTAACGGATTGCTACCTGAATCTTGAACGGGGGCTTGGATATCAGACTTACTGCATGCCGCATTTGATAAAGCAATCAAAATGAATGCAAATTTCAATGAATTTTTCATAAAAAATGTTTGATATGCGTCATAGAGGCGCGCTTGTCCGATTGGGTTGCATCATCAAACCCATCGGATCGACATATCCATGTCTTGTTGAATTGCTTAGTTGTTGACTCTGCTTCGATAATATGAAATTCGATTCAACATTGGATTGACTTTAAATCAATATCTGATTGCCCTACAATTTACTGCCTGATATTCGTACAATTTTCTTCCCGCATGTCTCCCACAAACTGATAGACAAAAGGGTGTAATTGGTCCCGTTGTTGCCGCCGTTGCGACAGCTTATCTTTTTGGCTGACGCACTCGTTTCTTCAAGATGTCTTTGCGGCGAATCTGTACTATTTTTTTTGCCCCGTATGCCACTCCTGCAGCCAGCAGCAGCGAGATGCCACCATCCACCGGAACTGCTTCACCCGGGTCGTCAGTAGAAGGATCTATGGGATCCGCGTGACAGACATTGACCGTGAAACCAAGCAGTAGAAAAGTCACCAGTAATCGAAGTGAAAGAGTCTTCATATTTATTTAAATTTTCTACATTCCGTACAAAACAATGTTGTTATGTACGGAATGTATGTTTTCAAGTAATGTTTCCGCTTATTCCGGCAGTTCATCGATCTTCTCACTCCCGGATGAACTTAGCGACCGTCGTCATTCCTTTTGCATCGGCGAGTACGATCGTGTACATGCCGCTGTTGAACGCCGAGGTGTTGATGTCCACCGTCCGCGTGCCCGCTGCAAGGCTCGGCCGCCGCCAAACCTCAGTTCCTGATGCGTCGAAAACCTGTAGTCTGAAAGGCTGCGGCATATCCAGGTTGATGACGACCTTGAGATGCTCCCTTACCGGGTTCGGGTATACCGAGAGCCTGTTTGTTGGTGTCGGAAGATCAGGGGCTACGACCACCGGCGCGGCCACCTTGCTAAAGACCACCAGGAACCGCTCCCCCGTGCTCATGCTATCGGGCGTCACCGTGAAGGGAAAGTATGTATCGCCCTTAAGGCTCAGCGGTACAGACCTGCCCGTGTAGCGGTCCGTAAGTTCCGCCGTCAGTCCGTCCACACCGGTGAAGTCGCTGGCCTGCGCCATCAGCCTGTAGTGCATCGCCTGCATATTGCCCATCCGCAGATGGAGCGTATCGTTTGCTCCGGGCACCGGTCGGTGCTCGAAGGTCAGGTTGCGGCTTTCGCGTCGGAAGTAGAGGTTTTCAGAGCTGTTCATCAGTTTGGAGCCGTCGAGTGGATCGAGTCCTGCCCGGCCATCCGCATGAAAGACAGCCACTGCACCGTCCAGGTTTTCGGAACTATCGGAGGATATCGGCTGCTGCAGGGTGAACCGAAGCAGGGACTTCGGCGACTGCAGGGCGTTACCCATCATGTCATGCGAGCCGTTAACTTCCTTACTCGTCTCGCGAAATACCAGCGTCGCCGGACCATCCGCCAGTGCCTGCACGAAGAAGGCCTGTCCGCTCTGGATCATCACGTTGACGCCGTATCCGTTGCCGATGACATTGTAACTGTTACTGCTTGGGTCGAAAGACACATAGCGGCCCAGACCGTTACCTGTGCCAGCGCCCGGTTTGGCATCCCACATCCATAGCGTGGCGCTCAGATTGGTTCGGTTCTCCGGGCCGGCCGCCGTGAAGGAGCCAGGGTTTACGGGGGAGGCATACGGGTTTCCGACCAGGAAGTACTGGCCCGCGATGCTGGTAAATGATTTGGTATGGTCTCCGGTGATGAGTGTACCGGTGGCGGAAAGGGTTGTGTTTTGTGCCGCCTGGGAGGTACCGATGATGCTCGTACCGTTGTTATATGGCCCAGCTGCAAAGAGTGCGTAGCCGAAATTTGTACTGCCATCGAAAAGCAGGGAACTGTTCGTGTTGATCACGTTTTGCCATCCGGTGCCATAACTCCGCATCGAGAAGCCTGCACCCAGGGCCAGACCGGTATTGTCGGAAGATGGGTCGGCATGTCCGCCGGGACCCCATATCTCTACACCCGTCCCTGCGGACATGACATCGTTGTTCTGCCAGGGTTGAAAGATGCTGTTATTGGACGCGCCTGTCAGCGGAGCGGTCAGCATCCGCCATTTTCGCCCCTGCGGCAGGTAGCGTTCGACCGTCACCAGTCCGGAAATGACTGCGCCGGATGTCGGCATCGGGGCGATGCGCGCCGTGCCGGAAGCGTTGCTCTGGAGCGTCAGGTTGCCGTTGGTGGTGAGGGTACCGAGGGTCGGTATCAGGGCTCCGGATACTTTGAGCATGTTGCCGCCCGTGCCAAGGGTCACGCCCGTGTTGTTATTGACCTCGAGGTTGGTTACCGTACCGTTACCGGAGACCGTCTGTGCGGAGGAGCCCGCCAGTGACAGCCTGCCGGTTCCGCTGATGGTACCATTGAGGCTAAGTGACCCTTTTACAGATAAGGTATACGTGACGAGGTCGAGGGTCCTCCCCGCTTCCACCGTGAGATTAAGCAGATCCCTGTCCTGATCCAATGTGGGGTTTCGGGTCGCTGCTGTTGGTATGCTGACATGATCTCCGGTAACGGGTATGGAAGCCTGAGACCAATTGGCAACATCGTTCCACTCGGTGGATGAAGCACCGGTCCACGCATATACTATTTTTGTCGTTACGCTGCTGGCGGCCGTCGGACAGGAAAATCCGTTGTCATTGACCGCACGGAGCTTTACCAGATAGGTGGTTCCGTGGCTGAGGCCGGTGATCGTAATGGGACTGCTGGTTGCAGCAGTGCTGGTCCAGGTGGTTCCATCATTGGTGGAATAATCATATCCGGTGATGGCGGATCCGCCATCAGATGCGGGGGCTGTAAAGGCCACCGTCGCGGATGCATCACCACCCGTAACGGAGGATAGTGTGGGTGCATCGGAGGCTGGAGCCCAAGTGGAGGTCATTACCCGTTTGCTGGAGGGACCGCCCGAGTATGCCACCACTACAAATCTGTTGTTGCCAAAAATCATCGCATACCATTGGCTAGAGGTAGATTCTGAGCTGCGGGTTGTCCACGTAAACCCGTCTGTACTGGTCATCACCTTATTAGCTATGCTGCTACTGGTCACCGCCACAAACAACCCATTGCCATACGCTACTGAAGTCCAGACCGCATTTGCAGCGGAGTTTCGGATTGTCCAGTTGATCCCATCGGTACTGGTCATCACCCGATTGCCGGTGCCGGTACTGGCCACCGCAACGAAAAGGCCGTTGCCAAAGGTCACGCAGCGCCAATCGTTCTCTGCCGCGTAGTTACGGATCGTCCAGGTGAATCCATCAGGGCTGGTCATCACCCGATTGCCGGTGCCGGAAGTGGCAACTGCTACAAATATGTCATTGCCAAAGGTGACGGAATTCCAAGCGTTATCTGCTGCCGAAACCCGACTTGTCCAATTATTTCCATCCGGACTGGTCATCACCCTATTACCATTGCCGCTACTGGCCACCGCTACAAACACCCCGTTGCCATAGGTCACGGAATTCCAAGCGTTATCTGCTGCCGAAACCCGACTTGTCCAATTATTTCCATCCGGACTGGTCATCACCCGATTGCCTGTGCCGTCTATGGACACCGCTACAAATAACCCATTGCCGTAGGTGACGGATTTCCAACTGTTTCGAACTGGGGAATTGCGACTAGTCCAGGTAATCCCATCAGCGCTGGTCATTACACGGTTATCCTGCCCGCTACTCGCCACTGCAACAAACAGCTCTTTGCCATAGGTCACGGCACGCCATTCATAATTATTGGCTGCAGCATCTTGGCTCGTCCAGTTGATACCGGCAGCTTTCCCTTCCGAAGGGGTTGCATTCACGGCAATGGAGGCGGATCCCCTCAGTGTTTGGTTCACTGCCCGAATCTTGATCGTGTAGTTTGTGCAGTTGGTAAGGCTTGGTATGAACACCGGACCTTGGGGTACACCTATACTTGACCAGAGCGAGCCGTCATTGGTCGTGTATTCGTAATCAGTCACTGTCCCGGAAGGAGGGGTAAAAGAGATGTACACACCATTGATCCCGGTGGTGGCAGAAAGACCGGTGGGTGCCGCCGGTGCCGACGGCGTGGTGGTCGTCACGGTAGTAGCGGCCGTCGGACAGGAAAATCCATTGGCATTGATCGCACGGAGCTTCACCAGGTATGTGGTTCCGTGGCGGAGGCTTGTAATCGTAAATGGACTGGTGGTCGAACTGACCCTTAACCAGTTGGTTCCATCATCATTGGAATAGTCATATCCGCTGATGGCATATCCACCATCAGTGGAAGGGACCGTAAAGGCCACTGTGGCGGATGCATCACCACCCGTAACGGAGGAAAGTACGGGTGAACTGGAGGCTTGAACCCATGTGGATGTCATTACCGCATTGCCGGTGCCGCTGCCAGCTACAGCCACATACAACCCATTCCCATAGGTGACCGAATTCCAGGGGTTGTCTGCAGCAGAACTTCGACTCGTCCAGTTGATTCCATCTGGGCTGGTCATCACCCGATTGCCCGTGCCGAGACTGGCCACCGCTACAAACAGTCCATTGCCATAGGTGACGGAATTCCAGGGGTTGTTTACGGAAGCACTACGGCCCGACCAGGTGTAACCATCAGGGCTGGTCATCACCCGATTGCCCGTGCCGGTGTTGGCTACAGCTACAAAAAGTCCGTTAGCAAAGGTGACACAACGCCAATTATTACTGACTGCGGAGGTGCCGATTGTCCAGGTGATTCCATCAGTGCTCGTCATCACCCGATTGCCGATACCGGAACTCGCCACCGCGACAAATAGTCCATTGCCATAGGTGACGGAATACCAGTTATTATCTGCTGCGGATGTGCAGATTGTCCAGATGATCCCATCCGTGCTGGTCATCACCCGATTGCCCGTGCCGAGACTGGCCACCGCTACGAAACGCCCGTTACCATAGGTCACGCTGCGCCATTCATTATCAGCTGCGGAGGTGCTGCTTGTCCAGGTGATCCCATCTGGGCTGGTCATTACCCGATTGCCCGTGCCGGAACTAGCCACCGCTACAAACAGTCCATTGCCATAGGTGACGGAATTCCAAGAATTTTCAGCTGCCGAGGTGCGGATTGTCCAATTGACCCCATCAGGGCTGGTCATAACCCCATAGGGGGTGCCGACAGTGGACACCGCTACAAACAGTTCCTTGCCATAGGTGACGGAACTCCAAATTATGGCAGAAGCTTCATTACGGCTCGTCCAATTGAAGCCCGTTGTTCCTCCTAAAGTGGTTGTATTCAAGGCATCGGATGCGGTCCCCTTGAGGGTCAGGTTCACTGCCCGGATCTTGATCGTGTAGTTTGTGCAGTTGGTGAGGCCGGGTATGAACACTGGACTTTGGGGTGTACCCGTACTTGACCAGAGCGTGCCATTGTCGGTCGTGTATTCGTAATCTGTCACCGTCCCGGAAGGTGGCGTAAAAGAGATGTACGCACCATTTCCTTCGGGAGTGACAGAAAGGCCGGTGGGTGCCTCCGGGGTTTGGCCCTGAAGGATTCCGGAAATCAGCAGCAAGCCAATCATGATCCCGAATGCCGATCCTGAAAGTCTTCGGAATAAAAAGATACCCTGTTGGTTAAGCCATAATTTAGCGGTCAGCAGTTGAGGGATTGAAACGCCTGATCGCTGACCGTTCCCATAAAAAAAAGGGAGTATTTGTTTATAAAAAAGATGTTTTAAGGGAAATCGGTTTCTACCTATCATGTCTCTTTGGTTGTTGAAATGGTTTGCTGCATTGCGGTGTGCCATGGTGGAAATTTCCTGGCTTTGACCTGAATGGATCGTAAAAACTACAAAGTTGCTTGTTGCGCTGCTCTTCGTGCCCATTGATATGCTCTTCGGACCATGGCAATGCCACTTTCGGAGGGGCGAATGATTATCAATGACTTACGATTTAAAATATTCTAAAAAAAAGACAAGTGGGGAGGTAAAGGAATGTCTGGATGATGGGGAGGGTATCCATGTTTTCTTATGACACGTCACAGCATGAGACGAGATTTCCTGCAAGTGGGGTTGGATAAAAGACTTAAGCTATGGAGAAAAGAACACAGGTGTTATGGCGCCTAGCCATTGGTCCCCTGTGTGTCGGAGTCTATCAACCTTACTAGGTCAGATGGTACACCGCCATGGAATTTCTTGAATGACCTTTGCATATTCTGTCGGGAGCTGAACCCGCTTTTAATGGCCAAAGCCTCGATGGTCAGATGTCTTGATTTTCCCTGTTTGACCAATTCAATGAAATACAGGATGCGATGCTTATTTACAAGGTCGGTGAAACTCATGTCGAATTTTCGATGGATAAGACCGGATAAATCTTCAACTTTAATATCCAACATGTTAGAGAGTTCGTGGATGCTTGCCTTTTCTTTTAAATAAAAGAGTTCATTGAAAAAAGACCGCTCGAAATGATCCAACGACACCGCATCTTGATTTTTTATACTAAAAATACCCATCAGCGATATTTTTAGCGGTGTGTGGTTGAGGAAATCCGGGCGGTACAAAATGGCGATCATGGAAAAGCCATAACCCGCCGTATTCAATAAACTTCCTATGATCTCCGCGTCTGGCATTATAAATTTCAGGAAGTGTGCAAACAAATTGAATAGCAACAGCCCGATGAGGGTAAGGGACCAATTCCGAAGCCCTTCAAAATAGATATTGTCCTGATGGAACTTCCTTATGATGCGCGCCAGCAAATTCACTTGAAGGCTAACGAGGACGAATATGAAGATTATTTTAAGGGTCCTCGCCAACCTGGAAGTGAGCGGATGGCTGAACAAATCCACGTCAAAACCCAGGGCATGGACTTTGTAATAATAAGAGGATATCGTCAATTGTGTTAGGAATAAAAGCATGAAGAACAGGATGATCAACAGGCTCATTTTGTTCCTAAAGAGCACATAGAAAAAAGTGCTCAGTGAAAAACCCATCAGGTTCAATGGCCACTCCATGATCCAGCGGTTGTACCCGGCATAATGACAATAAACATGACCCAGGCCATGTGCTGCAGCACCAAAGGTGGAGATCAACAGCATAACTTTGAGCAACAATGGACTTTTAAATCGGAAGAGGAGGTCAAAAAAAACCAGTGTCCCCAAAACGAAGACCGTGACATAAGCGTAATTCAAAAGTGTGCTCGAAGACATCAGGTGTCAACAGGATTTTTAAATACCGGGAT
>CAJBPC010000550.1 GCA_903957405.1 uncultured bacterium
CTGACGCTGCCGGAACACATCTGACGATACCTATTTTTTTTCCTTGCAGTCCGATGGTGAAGATCATGAAGCTGAAGGCCGGCATACAGGGCGACATGACGCTTTGCCTCCACCGCATCGCGACGCCCGCGGGTCCTGTGCCCATGCCCATCCCGAACCTGATACGCAAGGGATCCCAAAAGGTGAAGTTCGGTGGGAAACCTGCGGCACGCCAGCAAGACATGATGGCACACGGCGGAAATATTTCACTCGGGATACCGAACGTCATGATCGGAGGATGAAAACCATATGAACAAGGAGAAATCATTTCTAGGCAAAGGCTGGGCCTTCCCCCCGACATTCAACCGGAGTTCCGGCGACGTGCGCATGGTGAATGATGAAAACGATATCCGGCAGAGCCTGGAGATCTATCTCAGCACCAGAAGGGGAGAAAGGCTGATGCGTTTGGGATACGGAAGCATTCTGTCTGACCACTTTTTCGACACGACGAAAAATGAAAACCTCAGTTACCTGAGTGAAAGGATCATGAATGACATCCGCACCTATGAGCCACGCATCATCGTGCATTCCGTGGAGATCGACAACAGTTCGATCACCGATGGCATCGTGCGTATCCGCATAGGGTACGAGGTGCAGTCGACCAATATCAGAGACAATATCGTATTCCCATATTACCTCATAGAAGGTACTCATATCCAGTAACAGAAAAGCCATTGCTAAGGATCGATCAATATTTGCGTCACTTGGATTCGGGAGAGGCTTCAAGAGCCCTTGCCCCTGGCTATTTTTTGCCAGATGAACGTACGTTCAGTGATTTCCTGGGATTCGTCAACCAGCTGTCTTCACGGATCAGATATTTCAATTCGGATGACCGGCCAGACGGTAACTGGCATGAGCTATTCATTTCCGATGAAGTGTTCCTGCTGGCCGAGATAGACAGGTTCCCGCTTGAACAGGTCGAAAAGAAAAGGATCAGCATCCTCATCTCATTCGAGAACCAACCCACCGTCGCGGGAAAGCTTAACATCATCAAGGATCTTTTCGATAGCATCAGCCGCCTGCTGCACACTGTGAACGACTGGTACCTGATCTCTGCGAGATTCAACAAGAACCGCGACAGCACTCCGCTGGAGCTGGAGCTTACTTCCGCCATTGAATATTCAGGGCAGACAAGCCTGCTGAAGCTCAGGGCGGTAAGTGCAGGTACCCTTAACCGTGAGGGTGTGCCATTCCTGGAGATCGATGTGACCGGCTTCTCCTCGCTGTGGAACAAGGATCAGGAATTGCAGGGGACCGATCTCCAGCTCTCGTCCGGAAATCCGGAATTGCTCGGAAAGGCACTTAAGCACCTCATGCTCATCCTGAAACCGGTCTACAGCACGGTATCCGTGCTCATGTTGAGGGCCCGGCAACTGCTTGAAAGATCACTGGAAGAGAATCCCTCTCATCAACCGCACATAGGCCTGTTCCTTGCTTTCCTGCAGCTCTACCGATATGTGCAGACAGATATCAACAGCATCCCCGAACGACAGCTGAAATTTTATTTCGAAGAGATACTGGGCCTGCAAAAAAGACCAAGGGTGCCCGATAAGATGCTTCTTTGCTTTCAGGTAGAGGAATCGCATGAACGACTGCTGATCCCGCAGGGATCCATCGTGCTTGCCGGTCAGAATGCAGAGGGTATCGAACGCCGCTATGCCCTGGAAAGGGATGTGCGGCTCTGCTCCATGCAGATATCAAGGCTTTCCACTTTCTTCATCTCCAGGAATGCACAGGTGGATCAGAACAGCCGTTTTCAGATGGTCACGGGCATCTACGCCGGCGAGATCGATGTTCATGATGAAGGGGCAGGGGCCTGGAGTGCGCTCGGCGAAGAGCAGCGATTCCTATCGCCGGTAGACCGGACGATGTCGAATGCCACCGTGGGCTTTGCCATCGCATCACCCGTACTCCGGCTGTCGGGTGGTGAAAGAGAGGTTACCATCGTATTCACATTCACGGAAAGCTCTTTTCATTTTCTGACGACCATCCTGATGGATATCTCCAATTTCAGGCGTGTGAAACCGGATGAGATCTTTCATTCTGTTTTTTCCGATTCGGTGGAATTAGACTACACAGGTCCCGAAGGATGGGTTGCGGTGAAGCAGTTCAGGTTCATGCCACCGGTACAATGGGATATCCGGCAGTTCTCCCTGCAATTCACGCTGGACAAGGGCGCGCCTTCCGTGGTGCATTATGCAGAAGAAATCCATCTGGCAGACCTTGGCCAGCAACAACCGATGCTGCGCATAAGGCTTTCTGGCTCCAATGCATACCATCCCTATTCCCATCTGCAGTTCCTGGAATTGGAAGAGCTCATGGTGCAGGTGAAGGTCTCTGATCTGAGAAATCTATCGCTGCACTGCAGTACGGGCCCACTTTCAGACGCCGGCCCTTTTGAATTGCTCGGTGCCAGCCCTAAAATGGGATCCTTCCTGCTCATAGGTAACGATGAACTGTTCTCGAAAAAACTCGATAACCTACAGGTCGGATGGGAATTCCATGCCCTTCCTGTCGCTGAGGTTGGCCTGAGCAGTTACTTTGCAGGCTACCCCGGCGAGATCGCCAATGATAGTTTTCGTTTGCGGCTCAGCGCATTGTCGCGATACAAGTTCTATCCAAAAGAACATGAGGAAGCACAGCTTGTCGATCTGTTCGAAACGACCGACGATGCGGGCGGGGTGAACAAAAGCAGATTCATAGGCTCCGTTGACATCGGAAAGCTCAATATCAGGCAGCGGCACGACATCAGCATGGAGCAGCTCGAAGACTTCAACAGCCGTCAGGAACTCGGTTTCCTGAAGATGGAGCTGGTTTCTCCTGCCATGGGCTTCGGCTTTGACGTCTACAGCGATGTCTATAATGCCGCCGTATCCCGATCGACCGATATCAAGGTCACCC
>CAJBPC010000551.1 GCA_903957405.1 uncultured bacterium
ATACGGGTAGCCTCATCCACACGCAACCTATTGAGCAATTGGGTGAATGACTGCCCGGCCATCTTTCGCGTCAGCTGTGGCAAACGCCGAGCCGGCACATCAAGACGGCGTGCCATATCTTCGGCCTTGAACCCATGATTGAGATGTGGTTTCTCTTGCAACAGAATATCCAGCATCCGTTCGTAGCAGCGTTGTTCCTCTTCCGTCACCTCACCATCTTCCTCGATCGATACCACATCCGTAACATCTTCCTCCTCATCATCCATATCCGATGTCGCACCGGCTGGCGCAATCACAGGAATTAACGGATGCTTCCTGGCCTGCCTGGGATCTGCCTCATCCCTTTGTCTGCGATATTCGGCCAATAACCGTTCGTAAGTGGATACCAGCGCCCGATGGTAACGGTTGCGCTGCCGCAGCACCACCATAAGGATGGCCAATATACTCACCAGCGTGACCAAGGCAACAATCAGCATCGTACGTTGCCGCACTTCCTCGCGAAGTTCTTTGTTTTCCATTTCCTGCCGCTCCCGCTGATACTTCACTTCAAGTTCCTGTACGGCCTTCTGCTTGTCGACGGACAACAGCGAATCATTCAGTGTTCGGAGGCCTTCAGATGATGCCAAGGCCTCTTTAAACCTGCCGGCGTTCGTATATAGACGGATGAGTTTACGGGTCTGATCGATGATGTAGTGATTCAAACCAAGACTGTCCAGCGAACGGATGGATGTGTTCAGCAGACGGATGGCTTCATCATTGCGCCCAGCAGCGCCATATATCCCCGCCAGGCCGCTGTTGGCCATGGATACGCCTATCGGATCCCCCATGGCTGAGGCTCGCACCCTCACCAACATATAGTTGACTTCCGCTTCCTTCAGGTCTCCGCGTTTCTCTGCCAGGGTGGCGAGATTGTAAAGCAATTGAAGGTTGATCAGATCTCCTCCCTGTGAAGGCGTAAAACCAATGCCTTCTTCGAACGCTGCGCGGCTGCTGTCAAACACGCCCATATCAGAGTACGCGATCCCTTCATTCATCCAGCTGCTCGCCTGACGCAGGGAGTCTTTCAAACGGACAGCCACCTGCCTTGCCTTGCGGTAAAAATCTATGGAGGAATGGGCGTTACCCATGGCGGAAAGGTTGTTGCCGATGTTCATGTACACGGCATAGAGCGGACGGATGCTATCCAGGACTTCAAGCGTGTCCCGCGCATGATATAAAAACACCATCGCCTCGGAGAATCGTCCCTTGCGTGTTTCAATCCCTCCCATGAGGCCGCGGATGACAGCCTCCTCATAAAACATTCCTTGCTGGTGGAAGGTGTTGACGGCGCCCGGAAGATAGGGCTCCAACGCCAGCTGGTCGGTCATGGACACCTCACCTCTGACAGGCAACAGCGATTTGGCCATAGACAGAGAATCTCCCTCGCGTTCCGCATCCTTGCGAATCTCGACTCCGGCGCGCAAGACAGCGTCCATTTGTCCCAACCTTGCATAGGCCCGCTGACGAATCAACTGCCATCGAATGCTTGATTCGAAGTTCAATGCAGGATTATTGGCTGACTTCAGCAGGCTATCCGCACGCCTGATCGTTAACAAAGGGTCTGCAGACAATGATTGCTCTGTCTGCATCAGCAGATCGGAGAGAGTATCCTGCCGTTGTTGACAGGAAACCCAAAATAGCGTTGCCATGAACGGTAAAAGGATACGAGACATATCCAAATATAGTCAAGGGCGGCGATACACCACCGAGTATCGACGCCATTGACTTGAATGCTTGAATTAAATCAACGCTTGCGGTACTCTCTGACTCTTTTGACACCGTATGCCGCCCCCGCCAAGAGCAGTATGGAAATCCCGCCGTCGACCGGGACCGTACCGTCCCCGTCATCCATATCGGATTGCGCAAAGGCGTTCAGTGATATCAGCAGCGTGAGTATGATCATTATCTTTTTCATCTTGTATTTTTTCCGCTCAGGGAAATAAATTAAAGGTTCCAAAGGGAAAGGACTCCGCGGCCTCCTTTCCCTGCGCTGATCCTACTCAATCCACCATCAGGCGAAGGGTTTCCTTGAGTTGTTTGTGCTGATCGGATAATCTGATAATATAAGTTCCCGGTGTCAGGCGACGTCCCTCCAGTATCCGATATTCGCCATTCATCGAACGATGGTTCAATGCTGCGGTCGCCACCAGCCTGCCCGTCATGTCCAGTACCTGTATCGTGTAGCTGCCCGGTGCGAAAGCGCGCAGAGAGAGCTTCACCTCCGCCGTCTTCGAAGGGTTCGGGTAGAGCTTCACGTTCGGCTGCTCCGCCGCATCGTCCGGATCCAGTGTCATGCCCGTCGCAGGACGGCCCGCCTCCACATACACGATCTCGAAGCGCGTGGAGTCCCACGAAGCACTGCCCGTTCCGATGAAGTCGTAGTCCGTCGGGGTACTCATATTTATTTCCACCTGACGATTGAGCACATTGTCCTTCAGCCAGGCCGTCACATAACGGTCACGCATACCCCGCGGATCGATCCGTACCAGCAGCGTCTGATCACCCACGCCGCTCATGTACAACGGGATCGAGCGACGATCGGCCTTCGGCCAGGGCAGACCTTCGGAGCTTAGGATCTTTTTGTCGGTCGAGAGCCACAGCGCGCCGCGGCTGATCCCGTTGCGCAGCTTCTCCCGGTCGCTGACGTCGCCCAGCGACGTCTTGAATGAAGTATGGAAATCTGCCATTACACCATCTATGAGCTGACGCTGGCCTTTCTCGTCGGCGCGTTCCATGCGCACATAGAGGCGACCGTGATCGTCTGCCTGATCCGTTGCGAAGGGCGATAGACCTGCGGAGGATGCCGTTGACTTGTGAGATTCCATGATCGTGAGATCCGTGGCCGTCGACAATGCACTCGCCGGTTCTACGAAAAAGGCCATGCCGCTTTCGATCAATTGCGGATCGATGTATGACCCCGTGTTGGTCACCCACTGGGTACCCGACTTGTACACATTCACATAGCCGCCCTGTTTGTTTGTGCCCGCCATGTTGGCATCCCATATCCAGAAACTTGGTTCGATGACCGTCGTATTCGATGCATAGAGGGCCGACAGATCCAGTACACTCATGTATGGGTTGCCCACCAGCGTGAACTTGGAAGTGGAGGCAGGAGCAATGCTCACGGTCTGGTTCCCGGTCTTCAGGGAGCCTGTGCTGCGGAAGGTCGTGGACCCGGAGCTCGTCGCACTTGGGAAGTCTAGCTTTCGATCACCTCGCGTGAAGACCATATAGCCCTGATTTGCTGCAGCATAGCTGGTCGTCATCGTCGGCACTTGCTCACTCGCAAAGCTGCCGCCGCCCGCATCGCCCGTGTAATAGCGCAGACTGCTCACTGAGTTCGCCACGCCGATCCAGTCGAAGCCGGCTGTCGTGGCCTCTAAGGCTGTAGCATAATTATGCCCCACGATCGGCGTGCCGCTGTTATCCGTTTCCGCATCCCGGCTGGTGGAAAGTGTGAGGTCCTGTCCACTCCGTCCGTTCATGAAGAAATGTTGGAGGGTACCCGTACCCGTGACCGGTACGCTCACCAACCGCCAGGCGCGGCCCGTGCCGTCGCTGTTCTCGTTGCGTTGCACATAGCGCTCAGCGATCACATTGCCGGTGATCGATCCCGCCACTGCACCTACGCGCGCCGTACCGCTGCTGCTGCTGGTGAGCCTCAGCTTGCCGTTGGTGCTCAGCGTGCCTGATGTGGATCTAAGGGTACCCGAGACCGTTAGTTCGTCGCCCGATGCGTCGATCGTTACGCCATTGGCATTGCTGATCTCCAGGTCTGGGATGTCACCGCTGCCGGTGATGGTCTGCAACGATCCGCCGTTCATGATCACCCGACCGGTGCCGGAAATATTCCCCGGCATGGTCAGATTGCCCTTGATCGTCAGGTTATGGGCGCCGAGTTTGAGGGCGCGGCCGCTGCCGTTGAAGTTCACATGGCCGACAGTTTTATTACCATCGAGTTCCAAGTCGCTCGCCGCAGTGGGGCTGAAAATAATATCGTCATCCGTCTGCGGAACACGCCCGCCGCTCCAGTTGCCTGTGCTGTTGAAGGCGTTGGTGGAGCCCGTCCATAGGGCTTTGTAGCGAAAGCCGGGTTCCGTGTCCGTCCCGCTGGCGGTAGTGACGGATACCACTCCCGTATGTCCGGTGGCCAAGACGGCCGTGATCGTGGTGGCGCTGGTCACTGCAAAGGATGCTGCTGCCGTGCCACCGAAACTCACCCCCGTCACATTCTGGAAGTTTGATCCGGTGATGGTGACCACCTCTCCTTCCGTTGCCGAGGTTGGGGTGAAGCCGGTGATGACTGGTGCCGCCGGATTTACCGTCAAGGTGCGGACGACATCCGGAGCGGGGTTGTGGTTGTCATCGCCCGCCTGAGCGGCCTTGATCACGATATCTCCTGGACCATTGATATTCAACGTACTGCCATTGCTGCCATTCGTCGTACCCGGTCCGCTGACCACCGAGAAAGTCACGGGTGCCGTGCTGCCCCCGCCGGTCGCTGTCAGGCTTTGGGTCAGTCCGTTGGCGTAAGTCACCGTCGAAGCGGAAAGCGTAAAGGTGATGGTCGGGTTGTTTTTCGTCACACTCATCGTCCGGGTGAGGGTTCCCGCCGCATAGTTGCCCGTTGCCAGAACAGAAGCCTCGAAGATCAGGTCGCCTGTGCTGTTCACGGCAGAGAGGCTATAATTACCAGGGGATCCTGTCAGCGATGCGGTGGTGCTGCCGGCACCCAGCGAAAGCGTCACGGTACCACCGCTGTTGGAGGCCGGGGTGATGACCAAGCCATTTGCATCCTTCAATAGCGTAGTGGTCGGGATGCCCAGGTTGATGGTGGGCACCTGACCGTTGACGGTGAGCAGGAAAGATGCTGTCGCAGATGCGTAAGGAGCCACGGCGGCCTGTGTAGCCGTGATGGTCGAACCGCCCGCCCCGGCGATCGTCAAGGTATTACTGCTGGTGGTAGCTACAGCTGTTGTACCGCTCGTGAAGGTCCAGGCACCGGTTCCATTGGAGATCGGTGCGGTCAGGAAGAAGGCGGGATCGCCGAAGGTTTTGGTAACGGGAGTCATCGACATGGTTCGATTGGTCGTGAATAACTTCTCGCTGCCGTATTCGGTACTTGCGCCTCCATTGTAGATCACATATGACCGCACATAATAGGTGGTGTTCTGTGTGAGGCCGATGATGTTCGACGAGAAGATTCCGGTGGATGTGCCATCGTTGGTCTTCGTGGAGAGTTCCGTCGTAGGGCCGGTGCTGGTGCTCCATACCACGCCGCGGGCGGTGATATCGGTATAGCTCACATCCACGGTGCCGCCGGTGGTGGCGGTCGTCGCACCGATGGACGTAACGTCCGCAGTCAAGAGTGAGGAGCTTACCGACAGGATGAAGTTGGCGGTGGAAGTGCCACCGCCGTTGGAGGCCGTGACGGTATAAGTGGTAGTCGAACTCAGAGCCGTAGGCGTACCCGAGATGACTCCGGTGGTTGTGTTGAAAGAGAGGCCGGCTGGGAGTGCTGGTGATAAGGAATATTTTGAGATCTTTCGGATGCGATGTGCGTCGGTCACGTACAGATTTCCATCAGCATCTATAGCCACTGCGATTGGGTTACTGAATGATGCCGCTGTACCAACACCATCAGCGAATTTGGTAGCACCACTTCCGGCCTGTGTGCTGACTACACCGGAAGGTGTCACCTTGCGGATAAGATTGCCATGGTTTTCAACTACATAAATATTTCCATCACCATCGACGGCTAATCCGGATGGACTATTGAAACTGGCTCCCGTGCCGGTGCCCACCATAGAGGCCTTTTCACCACTTCCCGCCAATGTGGTGACATCGGCTGATGGATTGATTTTGCGGATGCGATGCCCCCCATATTCAGAAACATATAAAACTCCAGAGCCGTCAATGGCTAAACCTAGTGGATTGGAAAAACCGGCCAAGGTTCCATTACCATTGACGCCGGAGCTGCTGCCTCTGCCTGCAAATGTGGTTACTACACCGCTAGGGGTAATCATTCTGATTCGATTGTTCGCATAATCTGCCATGAAGATATTACCACTGCTATTCACAACTAGTCCCCGAGGGAATCGAAAATGTGCCGAAGAACCCGAGCCATCCTGAAAACTGGATGTTCCTGAACCCGCAATCGTCGTTACCACTCCAGCAGGTGTGATTTTCCTGAGTAAATGATTGTCCGTGTCAGAAACATATAAATTACCGGTGGCGTCGAATACCAGATCCTGCGGCGCATTAAAACGAGCGGTACTTCCAGTCCCATCCAGCGTGCCATGTGCGACAGAAACGCCAGCAGCAGGTCCTGCAAAAGTTGTGACAACTCCGGTAGAAGTGATTTTTCGGATGCGATGATTCAGATAATCGGCAACATAAACATTGCCACTGCCGTCCACTGCCAATCCTGCGGGTCTATTGAATTTGGCGGAACCACCCAAACCGTCCGTATGACCAGCTGCACTCTGACCCGCCATGGTGCCCACCTGCATGGGCTCCGCGGATCCGCCGGTATTGACGGGAGAGAACGTAACCGGTGCTGATTCCAACGATAGGGAGAAGGGCGAACCGGAATAGCTGATGGAGGGGGGCGCATCAAGCGTTATGAAGGAGATGATCGATCCGTTGATCGGCCCCCCTGCCAGATTGGTCGCCGATATCCTGAAATAGTAGGTAGTATTGTCTGAGAGTCCGCTGGATATGACGGCAGATACTCGAGTGACCGTGTTACCGCTGGCGCTGGTCGGGGATGTGTTAATAGTGGTACCTCCGCTCAGGTCAGCATTGGTCGAATAGGTGAAGGTCAAAGCCGATGTGGTACCGCCATTGGCATTCACCGTGCCATTGATTGTTGCGCCGCTGCGTGTCATGTTGGTGGCGGCAGTGGTTGCCACGGTAGGCGCTGCGGCAATGGCCAGCGTAATGGTTGTCACGCTGGTTCCCATTGTATTCTGGGATGATACCTTGTATGCCTTAGCTGCCTGCGCTGTTGTAGGGGTACCGCTGATGGTTCCGTTTCGGGGGTCGAAATAAAGGCCTGTTGGGAGTGCAGGACTGATGGAGTAGCCGCTGATGATCCGCAGTTGTTTTCCAGTTCTTTCCGCCACATAAAAGTTACCGTCAGCGTCCATATCAATATCGCTAGGTCCGTAGGCACCTGCGGTCGAAACATGACCGTTGTTGCTGGTTGCCCCATTGCCGAAAGCCATGGTTGACACGACGCCAGTGGAGAGCACGACTTTCCGGATGGCATTGTTGATGCGATCAGCAACCAATAAATTTCCTCTGCCGTCTAGCTTCATACCCGAAGGTGCAGCGAACCTAGCCGCTGTTCCTGTTCCGTTGATGAACCCAGATTTGGAGTTTGCGGCTATGTTTGGATCAGCCCCCGCAAAAGTACTCACAACTCCGTCACCGGTAATCTTGCGGATCGAATGGTTACCTGTTTCCGTAATATAGAAGGTTTCTGTGGAAGCATCATACGCGATGCCTGCGGAAACAAAGAACCGGGCGGTGGATGCGGAACCATCTACATGACCTGATAAAGCTTCGTCGGTGACAGGTCCTGAAAACGTGCTTACCACTCCTCCCGATATTTTACGAACACGATTATTGTTAGCATCCGACACATAAATGTTTCCACTAGCATCTGTTACCACACCTTGTGGGTTAAAAAATTGGGCAGTGCCCACCGCACCATTTAACGACCCTTTGCCATTATTGCCCGCTACAGTTGACACCGTAGAGGCACTTAGATCAATCCTGCGGATAGCGTTGTTAAAGCCATCGACCACCAGTATCCGACCATCAGATTCTACATGAACGTCAAAGGGGAAATTAAATAAGGCAGATGAAAGTGGCCCATCCTGATGGCCAGGTCCTGCCCCTGCGAGGGTGGTCGTCACTCCGGTCGACAAGTTTAGTTTGAGGATCTTGTGACCAGTCGAAGCGACGATATAAACATGTCCGCTCCCATCTAAAGCCAGTCCAGTGATCAACGATGAATTATTTTGTGAGCCAATAAGTGTGCTGACCAATACCTTATCCGGGGTGCCACCGGTGTTATTGAGCGTAAGCGGAGTAGTTATGGCACTCCCTTTAGCTAGTGTGTAGGTTGGGCTCGCATAGCTGATGTTAGGTGCTACCTGGAGGGTCGTGAAGCTTAGCTCGCTACCATAAGATGTACCTATCGCTGTGGTAACATAAGACCTGAGGTAGTATGTCATGCCGTCCGTCAATCCACTGAGGCTGCTGGTGAAACTTCCCGTGCCAGTGCCATCATTGGTCTTGGTGGACAACGCAACCGTTGGAGATGAAGTAGTACCCCACACCACGCCTTTGGCCGTCACTGGGCTACCACCGTCGTTGATGCCAGTGCCACCAGAACTCGCCGAAGATGTAGTGATGGAGCTGACAGCCGTGGTGGTCGTAATGGTCGGCAGGTCCGCCACATTGATGTTCAGCGTCGAGCTGGCGCTGCCGGTGGCGTTGTAGGCCGTCACGACATAATCGGCGGCGGCTGTCAGGGTCGTAGGGGTTCCGCTGATGACCCCCGTGGTGGGCGCCAGGCTCAAACCCGTCGGCAGGGAGGGCGATACCGTGTACCCCCCGATCTCCACTTTCTGGATCCTGTGCGCATTAAAATCCGCTACATACAAAAGACTGTTCGTCCTGTCCAAAAAAACATCCCAGGGCAGATTGAACCGTGCGGCCGTACCCACCCCGTTGGTGATCGACCCGCCAACGCCGGTGCCGGAACCCGCCAGCGTGGAAACATCCCCGGATGGGGTGATCTTCCGGATGGCATGCGTTGAACTCCCATCCGCCACATAGAAGTTCCCGGCGCCGTCCATGTCGATGCCCCGGGGGTCATTGAACCGAGCGATGGCCGCGGTACCGTCCTGAAACCCTGCAGTTCCGCTACCGCTGAAGTCCGACAGCGTGCCGGAAGAGGTGATCTTGTGAACCTTGTTGGTGTTGCCGCTCGTCACGAAAATGTTACCGGAGCCGTCCACGACCAGATCTTCGGGATTGGTGATCGCCACCACCGTGGACCCCGACATGACCGTTGTCACGGCGCCCGTGGAGATGGTCACTTTGCGGATCCTGCTGTTGTTATAGTCGGCGACGTAAAGAAATTCATTGTTGGCATCGACGAATATGCCGGTCGGGGTGTTGAAACGAGCGGTTGTTCCAATGCCATCAGTTGTGTTGTTGGTTGATGTACCCAACCAGACGATGGTGGCATCCGACCAATCGCTGTAGTTGGGTGCCTGCGTAGCATAGTTCGTGCTATTGGCATTTGGAACTTTCAGGATGCGATGGGTGGCAATGGATATGTACAAGTCGCCATTGCTGCTGTTGATGGCGATCGCTTGAGGCTGAAAGGAACTCCAGTCCTTTAGTGTCGTGACCGCTCCTCCGTTTGCCGCGATCTTTCTAATGCGGCCCTCGGAGAACTCCGCCACATATGTGTTCCCATGACGATCCATTACGACCGATTTGATGTCATCGAAAGTGGAGGTTGCCGCCGTTGAAGCATTTGTAACACCCGACGTCCCCGTCCCCGCAAAAGTCGATACGTTCTGGAAGGTCAGCGCCGGCACATTTGTGGCTGTCGGACTCAGGTTACTGATGGCGGAGTTTCTAAGAAACACTTGCGGACTGGCGTAAGAGACAGTCGGTGACTGAGCTTGTACTCCCGCACCTTCTAGGATTAAGATCAAGACGATGATCCAACCGGCAGCCACTTTACGGCTAAATGATGAAAAACAGAAATCTCTGGAAAGTGTCTTGATCATGAGCATTGTGCATTTTGACGTTCAGAAGCACACACCTAAGCCCAAATGGACGTACGACGTATGCTGGTAAAGAAATGTAAACACACAGCCAATGTCTAAAAACAGTGGGAACCTTATTCGCTTTGCAGAAAATGTTCCCACACATCATATTCGTTTACAGTTGATTATGACATTAAAATGTTAAGGAACAAAATCTGCAGAAAGGATGCAAAAACAAATATTGTTGCATTATTATACGTATTAAAAATCCCACACTTCCTGTTGAAGGGGTGAGATACCGGTGAGCGTACACAACCATACTGTCGAAATCAAAATTTTAAGGTGTCAGTACAGCATGATTTCAAAACACCGTGTGGTTTTCTGCTGTCGCTCATTTTTTCCAACTGAGGAGATGTTGACCACGGATGAAGGAAGACAAGATTCAAAAGTGAAAGTATGGATATCCCCATCCAGTTTGATGAGAAGGTTTCCCATGATCCTTGTAAACGTCCATATACAACCCTTGCGGATCGTGAGGGTTTTGAGGACGGATAAATTGTTGTGGGTGTTAGGCGAGGTTATAGGGCCGGTTCGAGCTGATGGCTGCAAGAACATGAGTCATGGAAGAGATTGTCAGCGTGTAGGAGTCTAATAACCCGTCTGGAGGGTTTGCAGCAGAGATGTGACGCTATCGGAGAGCGTTATTCGATCATTGTGTTTATAGACCAGGTGGTAGGAGGTGCCTTGCGCGTAGCCATTGGCGTGCGTGTAGTCTGGGTTGGGTTGTGCGCGCAGGTCTGCGGAGGTCAGCAGGAAGAGTAAGGCAAGCGCGCAGGGCGGTATTTTCGTGAGCTGTGGCATACGGGATGGGGCATAAAAAAAAGCCCCATCAAATGAATGACGGGGCTTGAATGCATAT
>CAJBPC010000552.1 GCA_903957405.1 uncultured bacterium
CCACTCACTTCCGCAACGGCGAGCACCCTGTCGAATCGGGTGTCTCCGGCCATATGGCCGTATTTGCCGAGTCCGATCCCTGCCAGCAGTCGCAGGGATTCTTCATCCTGAACGAATATGGCGTCGTAAGTCCCCATCATTTTCCGCCAGAAACCTCCATATGGAGCGAAGAAGGGCTGTCCCTTCCTGAAGATCGCAGAAATGAGCATCGATGCCACCCCTTTTTGTTCAAGAACGTTTAGGTAATGGTACCAATGTTCGTATTTGACGAAAATCGCCAGTCTGGGCTTTATGATGGAGATGAACCGTTCGGCATTGGAGCGGCTGTCAAGCGGCAGATAGGTCACGATGTCAGCGCCCTGAAAATTCTTCCGGATCTCGTATCCAGAAGGGGAAAAAAACGTGAGTACGATCTTGTGATCCGGGTACGCCTTTCGAATCGCTTCGAGCACGGGTCTTCCCTGCTCGAATTCTCCAAGGGACGCACAGTGCATCCAGACACTGTCGGGTTGGGTGCCTGCCATCTGCTTTTCCAGGGAATCGAGAAGTCCTTTTCTGCCATCGAGCCAAGCCTTAGCCTTCGGCATCCATAAGCCGACAATTATAATAAGTGACTGGTAGACCAGCAGGGAAAAGTCGTAGAGTGCCCGCATGTCAGGGAAAACTATGTTTGTACAAATCTACTGGCAAACTTCCGTAGTCGCCTGTTTTTACTAAATTTGCAGTTTTAAATAAAAATGAATATGCGTCCGATACAGATGGTTGACCTTAAAGAGCAGTATCGCCATATCAAGGACGAAGTGGATGCCGCCATTCATGGGGTGCTCGACAGCGCCGTATTCATCGGGGGGAAGCCGGTGCAGGACTTTTGTGATCATCTCGCTGCCTATACCGGTTCCAGGCATGTGATTCCTTGTGCCAACGGGACGGACGCCTTGCAGATCGCCATGATGGCCCTTGGGCTTCAGCCAGGTGATGAGGTCATCACGCCATCCTTCACGTACATCGCCACGACGGAAGTCATAGCCCTTTTGAAACTGAAGCCGGTCTTCGTGGAAGTGGATCCCCGTACCTTCTGCATCGATCCGGTATCTGTGGAAAAGGCCATCACGCCCCGTACGAAGGCGATCGTGCCGGTTCATCTCTACGGCCAGTCTGCCGCGATGGAGCAGATCCTTGACATTGCCCGTCGTCATGGGCTGTATGTGATCGAGGACAATGCACAGGCGATCGGCGCCACTTATACGTTCAGCTCCGGTGAAAAGGTGAAGACGGGTACCATGGGGACGATCGGTACGACATCTTTTTTTCCTTCCAAGAACCTGGGTTGCTATGGTGACGGCGGTGCCATTTTCACACAAGACGACCAGCTTGCAGAGCGCATGCGGATGATCGCCAATCACGGGCAGAGTGTCAGATACTACCACGACATCGTTGGCTGTAATTCTCGCCTGGATGCACTACAGGCCGCCATTTTGGATGTCAAACTGAAGCGGCTGGACGATTACAATGCGGCAAGGCGTCAGGTGGCGGCAGCCTATGGGGATGCATTCGCCGGGCATGCCCAGATCACCACGCCGGTGATCGAGCCGGGGAACACCCATGTTTTTCACCAGTATACCATTATTCTCGAAGGGGTTGACCGCGACGGTTTACAGCAATATCTTGCGGACCGGTCGATACCGAGCATGATCTATTATCCTGTACCTGCACACCGGCAGAAGATGTTCACCGATCAGGGGGCAGGGGGAGAGGATCTTCCGGTAACGGATTGGCTGACGAAGAGGGTCATATCCCTACCCGTACACACCGAAATGGACCAAGGACATATTGAACACATCACGAGAAACGTTATTGATTTTATTCAAAAAAACTGATCTTAATGAAAATTGCTGTTGTAGGAACTGGCTATGTAGGACTTGTCACAGGTACCTGTTTTGCCGAGACCGGGAACGATGTCACCTGCATCGATATCGACCGGAACAAAGTCGAGAAACTTTCAAACGGACAGATCACCATCTATGAACCCGGTTTGGAGAAGCTTTTTCTTCGGAATGTGAAGGAGGGACGTCTTCGCTTCACGACGCAGCTGGAAGAGGGCATCGAGGGGTCGTCCATCATATTCCTTGCACTCCCTACCCCTCCGGGCGAGGATGGTTCCGCAGACTTGAAATACGTCCTGGGTGTTGCCCGTGACCTTGGGAACATACTCAAAGAATATGTTGTGATCGTCGACAAGAGTACGGTCCCGGTGGGTACTGCAGAGCGGGTGCAGGCTGCCGTAGAGGAGAACTACAAGGGAGCCTTCGATGTGGTCTCCAACCCTGAATTCCTCCGGGAGGGCGTGGCCGTAGAAGATTTCATGAAGCCCGATCGCGTGGTCATCG
>CAJBPC010000553.1 GCA_903957405.1 uncultured bacterium
GTTAATTTTGCATTTCGTCGCATATTTCGATGCTGCAGCCTGCTGCACCCGGAACTCGACGTAAAATCAATTTCTTATATGATCAAGATTACTTTTCCTGACGGAGCGGTCAGGGAATACCAAGATGGCAGTTCTGCGATGGACATCGCAAAATCCATCTCTGAGGGACTCGCCAGAAAAATCCTTGCCGCCAGTGTGAACGGAAATGTCTGGGACGCATCACGCCCTATTCGTGAAGATGCATCACTCAAACTGCTCACATGGGATGACACGGATGGGAAGAACACTTTTTGGCATTCGTCCGCTCACCTCATGGCAGAAGCGGTGGAATCCATGTTCCCCGGCGTGAAATTCTGGGTCGGACCATCGGTCGAACGCGGCTTTTACTATGACATGGATCTTGGCGACAAGCATATCTCCGAAGACGACCTGAAGTCGCTGGAACTCAAGATGTCGGAATTGTCGAAACAGTCAAATCCATATCTGAGAAAAGAGATATCCAAGTCTGATGCATTACAATACTTCTCTGAAAAAGGGGACGAATACAAACTCGATCTGCTTCAGGGGTTGCAGGACGGGGAGATCACTTTTTACACACAGGGATCTTTCACAGACTTGTGTCGCGGTCCACACATACCGCACACCGGCCTCATAAAGGCCATTAAGTTGACAAGCATCGCAGGTGCATATTGGAAGGGTGATGAAAAGAACAAGCAGCTCACCAGGTTGTATGGCGTCGCATTCCCGAACCAGAAGGAGCTTGACGAGCATCTGCTTATGCTGGAGGAGGCCAAAAAGCGTGACCATCGGAAACTCGGTAAAGAGTTGGGTATTTTTACTTTTGACGATGACATCGGCCCGGGACTTCCTTTGTGGATGCCGAATGGCACCATTGTGATAGAAGAGTTGGAGAAGCTGGCAAAAGAGACCGAATTGGATGCTGGATACAAGCGTGTCGTCACGCCTCATATTGCCAAAGAGAGTCTTTATCTCACGAGCGGACATCTTCCATACTATGCCGAAAGCATGTATCCGCCCATGGAGCTAGAAGGTGTGAAGTATTACCTCAAAGCGATGAATTGTCCGCATCATCACAAGATTTTTGATGCGGAGCCCAAAAGCTATAAGGACCTTCCATACCGGCTGGCGGAATACGGAACTTGTTATCGTTATGAGCAGAGTGGCGAGTTGTTCGGTCTCATGAGGGTAAGATGCCTGCACATGAATGATGCCCATATTTATTGCAGCCGTGAGCAGTTTGCTGACGAGTTCAGGGCCGTCAACGACATGTACCTCAAGTATTTCAAGATCTTCGGAATTGAAAAATATGTCATGCGGCTTAGTTTGCACGACCCTTCCAAACTCGGAAAGAAATACATCGACGAGCCTGAACTTTGGTTGGAGACCGAGGCCATGGTCAGAGCCGTCCTCAAGGAATCGAACATACCGTATGTGGAGGTGCAGGACGAAGGCGCTTTCTATGGTCCCAAGATCGACGTACAGATCTGGAGTGCCATCGGGCGCGAGTTCACGCTGGCCACCAATCAGGTCGATTTCGCCCAAGGACGCCGCTTCAAACTATCGTACACGAATAAGGATAACCAATCAGAGGTTCCGCTGATCATACACCGAGCCCCCTTGGGCACGCATGAACGTTTCATCGGATTCCTGTTGGAACACTATGCAGGAAAGTTCCCGCTTTGGCTGGCACCTGTTCAAGTGAAAATCCTCCCGATCAGCGATAAGTTCATGGACCATGCAAGATATGTGCTTTCGGAACTGAAAAAATCGGATATTCGCGCGGAGATTGATGACCGGAACGAAAAGATAGGGAAGAAGATACGGGATACGGAACTGATGAAAA
>CAJBPC010000554.1 GCA_903957405.1 uncultured bacterium
CGATGACCACGCCGAAAGGTCCGCCATTTGATGATCTTACGTTCTCTTCAGAGAGCCTTATGGCTTCCCTCATAAAGGAATTCTGTTGTGCTGTGAATGTCATTGCGTGTGTTATTTTCATGGTCAATCATATCGCTCACCTGATTTATTCAATGCTCTTTTGAGTAAGCCTGTATCATGGCAGCCAATTCTTCCTGTGTCGACCTGGTGTCGTCAATCACATACCAATCATGAACCTTCGATATCAATTGCCTTAGCTGCATTCCTTCCGACTTCCATTGAATGACCTGTCGGTGAAGCGGTGCAGGCCTGGGCCCCCAGGTGATAAGCTCGCGCGACTCCATATCCAGGCAAATGAGTTTAGGAATGGAACGCGCTCCATCGGTCAGATGGGCATCCATCAATGCCGGATGCTGATCCCGATACAGCAAACGCAACTCCACTTTTCCTGGAACTTCCCGCTCGATGGCTGCGAATAAAGGGACACAATAGGCCGCGTCACCGCACCACCCCTCTGTCAATACAAGCCAAATGGAAGGCGATGCATCCAGCAATGCCTGCCGGAGTTCGTCTGATACCCTGTACGAGGAATCAAAACCGTTCATCATCTCCACATTGTTGATGATGTAGGGCCGCATCTTTTCTTCCTGATCTCCTGCTGGCGGAGCGGATAGTACTTCATTTATACCTGACCGGTAGTCTGCATAACTCAGGGAGACGTTCAGCAGTTCCTTCGAATATAGATTTGACATGTCTAGAGATTTGTGCATGAAGCAGGTCCTTGTATCGGCATTGCCGATCAGGGTCGCCAAAGGGATCAATGCCGACCTTACTTTCCGGTCATAAAGACATTGGGTTGTTTTCTCCTTGAATATCAGCGCTTTCGCACCATTCCATACCGCTGGTTCATGGACGAAAATGACACCTGTGATGACGCTGGTTTCCAGGAGCCTGCCTTTAAAAGTAAGCCTCCACGCGTTTTAAAAGAATTTAAAAAGGTGAATGACATCGATGCATGTCATCCGTGACATTAATCGGAATTGATGATCTTCACAGTCCTTGTTCCTTTTGCTTGCCTGATCCTGTAGACGAATGTGACATTTATTTGACGGGGCCTGAAACCGGACATCGCATTGGTTTGAAAATTCGGTCCTTCGACCGTATACCGGACCTTCCTCGTATTAAGCACATCCAGCACGTTCAGCGTGATCGTTGCCTTTTGCTGCAGGATGTCTTTGCTCATGGAAAGATCTGCAAAGAAATATCCCCTTCTTGTTCCCTGCACCAGTCGTTGGGGTGCATCGTAGTTCATCCGCAGCTGAAGATCGAAGTCTTTCTTCAGACTGAATCTTGACGTCTGACGTGCAAACCAGCTATAAGTCCGGGTCTTGTATTCTGGAAGAATATTGCTGCCATCGACCCTCGCATGGAAAAAATTCACATTGCCATCGAGCTTCCACCATTTGTAGGGGGTGTATCCGGCTGTGAACTCGAAGCCATACGCCTGTTCGGAATTCAAATTTTCCGTCCGGGTCACCGCATTTCCGAAGGCATCAACGCTACGGATCCGGTCGATCTTCCCTTCTGTCCGTCGAAAATATACTGACGAAGTGAACGAGCCTTTATCGAATGACTTTAGATGTCCCAATTCAAAAACATTGCTGAATTCAGGATCCAGATCAGGATTTCCGCTGAAGAAATTGCGGGCATCGGAGAATGTGACATAAGGGCTTAGATCGTTGTAGAACGGCCTTCTCACGCGGCGACTATAACTAAGCTGCACCCCATTGTTCTTCGGCAGGGAATAGGTCATATGACCGCTGGGAAAAAGGTTCGCGTAAGTGCGGGGGTTCTTTTGGTTCGTCTCCCTGAGGGTCGTCGTGACATCGGTCCACTCCGCCCTCAAACCACCCTGATAGGAAAATTTCCCCGACTTATTCCCGATGATGCCATATACCGCATGGATGTTCTCGGCGTAAACGAAGACGTTGTCGAGTCCCGGCATGGGATCAAATCCGCCGGAATAATTCTTTTGTGAAACGACATAATCATTGACCATGTTTCTGAAACTGCTGCGGATCCCGGTCTCAAACTTTCCGTCCTTCCCCAATGGTTTGACATAATCCACCTGAAATAACCACTGCTTTTCCCACTCATCATTCAACGACCGCTGTTCGAGTGTTTTCCCGGGATCGATCGGCCTCCCTTCGGAGTCGACCGGCATCTGCATATAGGTCTGATCTGAGTTCTCCCAGTAATCGAGGTACTTGGCCTCTGCTGTCAGCTCATGCCCCTTGGCGGCAAAGGATCGCTTGTAATTAAAAGTTATCTCCGTGTTGGGTTCCGTCTCATCTTCATCCTGCGTTCTTTTCGTGATAGTCCCGAGATTCCCCTTTTTGAAAAGATAATCCTCATATCGGAATTCCCGGAAACGGTTTCCCTGGCTTCTCCTGTACAGAAAAGCTGCAGTGATCACGCTTTTTTCACTGAAATAATAATCTAACCCCGTCCTGACATTGTTGTTGAAGCCTGTGAAATCGGCCTTGTCAACCTGACTTAGAATGAAAATGGAATCGTTCCTTGACAACTCCTGGTAGAGTCGCCCCCTGGAGGGTTGTATCCGGTAGGCAATGCCATAGTTGATGAAGAAGTTGATGTTCTTTCGGCGATAGTTAAGGTTGGCTGCAAATCCGAAATTGGCAGGCTGGCCAGTGATCAGTTCCACAGAGCCGTTGAATCCTTGCCGCTTGTCTTTCTTGAGGATGATGTTGAGGATACCGGCACTGCCCTCGGCTTCATAACGCGCAGATGGATTGGTGATGATCTCGACCCTTTCCACCATGCTTGCCTGGAGGTTGTTCAGCCCGCTGCCTCCCTTCATACTGACAAGTCCGGATGGTTTGCCGTCAATGAGGATCCTTACATTATCACTGCCGCGCAGTTTTACATTGCCCTCCGGATCGACAGAAACGGAAGGTATGTTCATCAGGATATCAGAAGCCGTACCTCCGGAGTTGGCAAGGTCCAGTCCCACATTGAAGATTTTTTTGTCCAATGACAGTTGCATGGAGCTTTTTTCCGCCTGGACAACCACCTCCTTGAGTGTGCTGCCCAATGGTACCAACATGATCGTTCCGAGGTCAATATCTTTTTTTATTTCGGAGATCCGGAAAGGTATGGACAGAGAGGGTTCGAAGCCCACATAGTCAATCTGCAAAGCGTAGTCGCCATATTCGAGTTCGAAACGGAAGGAACCCTTTTCAGATGTGACGGTGCTGGCGAAAATCCCCTTTGTGCCGGATCGGAAGACCTGGACGGTTGCAGCCACGAGGGGATTCACGCTGATAGAATCAATGACCATGCCTTTTATACCACCCGCAGGTTTAGATTGTGCAGTGGAATGAAAGGAAAGATAGAGGAGACAAAACAGCAGGATTGGCCAGGATCGTTTATTCATATGCGATAAACGACAATTTAAGACAATTCTTTGACGGTACAATCGTGACAAGATGATTGGAACCGGTATATCAGACACGCTCAGAATCCTCGATCCGAAAGATACATGCCATTTGGGCATGGGATAGGATTTCCATAAAGAGCATGAATTGAGGATCCGGATTGTGGAAATGCCGAATGATTCAATATGAAGGTGTATTGGTCTTGAAAAAGGCCGAATCAATCTTTTTCCCGACGAAATCATGACCGATGTGGTTAAAGTGCGTATCATCCTCCCAGTAAAACATATCTCCTGTTGACTTATACATTCCTACGGCTGCGTCGGCCATGAGGGGGTCATGTCTAGGTAGGGGATGTCAAGCTGACTGCAAATTTTAGCAATGGCTGTAGAGTAGCCTGAAGCGCCGGTCGCAGACAGCCTTTGACTGGCGGAATCGAGTAGCCAGGGATAAACCTCAGCCTTGCTGGGCATGCAGACAACCACAAGCCTGATGGATTGCTCGGCACAGAGCTTTTTCATGCGTTCGAATATCGAGATGAGTTTGACGTGATTTTTTGAGTGTATCGACGTATTGTTGGGTCCGAAGGCTATTTTCCACGTAGAGTTTGTGGAATTACACGTTTCTGCCGTCATTCAGTCCTACAACCTAAACCGTGTTTTCCGCCGTGGAAGCTTCTCTTCGGGCTTTCATCAAAAAAACGTTTACATGACTGGTGGTCCCGCCAGGAATCGAACCTGGATCTAAAGTTTAGGAAACTTCTATTCTATCCATTGAACTACGGGACCAGTGCGCTCCTGGGGTGAGAAATTCCGGCGGATTTGATTCCACCGGGCTGCAAATGTAAGGCAATTGGGTAAATCCATCACCCGCAGTCATCCAAATTATCCGGAGATTTGATTTCACACTACTGTTGTCCGAGATAAATTTTTGAATAAGGGTGGTTTTTAGGCCACCCTTCATCAATTTTGCTGCTAC
>CAJBPC010000555.1 GCA_903957405.1 uncultured bacterium
ATGCAAATTCTCATTTCTATGAATTGGTAAATAATTTTTTAAGACCTCGTCTTTCAGTGATTATATGTCACTGGTCATTCGGTCCGTCATGGTGAACCTATCTATCATGACAGCATGAACGTTCATGGCATGCCCTTTGCTTCAGGTTGGGATGTTTGATGCATAAAAACCATGTTGCTTATATTCATTTGGTACATGTCCTTTTGACGAAGTCGACACACTTTTATCTGCTGAGTCGTCAGCGGAAAACCTGATGATTTCTTCCTGGTTTGCAACATTCGTACCTTCTGTCTTGTCAACATGATGTGTGCGACATTGCATGGATGACTTTAAAAATTTGATGTATGAAACAAGCCGGACTGATTTTATGCTGTCTTTTTCTGCTCGGGGTATCATGTAAAAAGAAAGATGACACTATGGCTTTACCCATGACGATGGAATATGGTTTTGAGTCGGGGGATGAGGGATGGATCGTCGGGTTTTCGGATTATCCGGCAGGGCTGAGTTTGTCTGATAGCCTCGTGCTGTATCAACTTTCTTACGGGTGGTCGAAACTGCCGGCCTCCGTGACGCCTGCACAATCAGGCATTCGCATCAGTGGCATCAACCGGAGTGACGATCTGTTCATGTACATCAAACGAAAGATCACCGGTCTGCTTCCGGATACAGAATACAAGATGGATTTCGAGGTCGATCTTGCTTCGAATGCACCTACGAATGCTGTTGGCATTGGGGGTCCGCCCGGGGAGGCTGTCGTGTTGAAGGTCGGTGCCAGTACGAAAGAACCACTGAATGTGCGGGATGCGCTTCAGCACTACCGGTTGAATATCGACAAGGGCAATCAATCTGTTGGTGGGGCAGATATGGCGGTCATCGGCCATGTGGGTGTGACGGACACCACGACGGTCCATGCCATCATCCGTCGCAGCACCACCACGCGAATGGTGAAGCGGAGTTCCGCCAATGGGGAACTGTGGCTCATCACCGGAACGGATAGCGGATTCGAGGGCAAGACTGAATTGTGGTGGGCACGCGTGAAGGTCGTGTTACAGCCGTGAATGACGATCAGGTATGCCTTCATGCATGCGGTGATGCCGATGCTTTGCATGCATGAAGGCGTATGGTGGTCCTGATTTATCTATCCTTTTCTGGTGAATTTATAGGGGTATACTTTGCCTGAAGCCCATTGTGCTACATAGAGGTTGTCGTTGCGATCGACCATCACGTCATGCGGGTGCACGAATAGTTTCTCCGCTTGTGCGAGGGTTTTCAGTTTCCCGTTCTCATAGATGGGTTCAGTGCCGCCGATATTGGAGACCACCTTGTTGTTCGCATCGAGGATGGTCACGAAACCAGACTTTTCATTGTTGATGACCGGTGACCGGAGCACGGCCGCGTAGAGATGCTGGTTGCGGATGACGGGTCGGCAGACACAGGCGCCTGGAACGGGAATGATCTCGGTGAGTTTTCCCGACATGTCGAATCGCTTGAAGCAATTGCGTGTGCGGTCCGTGACCAGCAGGGTGGGGCTGCCCTTCCTTCGATCGATGCAGATGCCATGGGCGTTGTCGAGGTGTTTGTCGCCTTCGCCGCGTCCTCCGAAATACCCCTTGAGTTTTCCGGTCGCGTCGTAGTGCAACACATATTGCGCACCGTAGCCGTCGGCGATGAAGATATCCCCGTTGCTGTCGATGGCCGTTTCTGTCGGTACGAATTCCTTTGCCGTCTTGTATATGCCGGCATCCAAAGGTGCGCTGATCGTGAGGAGTAGCTTTCCGTCGAGGGTCGTCTTGTAGACCTGGTTCTTTGCCGTGTCGGTGATAAAGAGAAACTGTGTGTCGTTCTCATCCGCGAGGGACAGACCATGACCGCCCGGAAAATCATGCCCCCATGTATTCAGCAATTTGCCCGATGAGTTGAAGACCAGTACGTTGTTCTTCGTCTCGTTGGTCAGCAGATATATCCGCCCCTTTGCATCCTGCACCATCTCGTGGCAGTCGTTCACAGGCACCTTGATCGGATCGGCTTTGCTCCATTTCGTGTTCATCGTGTACTGCATGCCGTTATGTCCGTAAACCGGACCTTTGTCACGTGCCATGATGCCTGAAGCGATATGGAATCCTGCAGTCCCGGCAATGGCATTGCGTAGGAAATTTCTTCTTTTCATATGGAGGTTTTCTTAGCGTTCAAGTTATGGATAAAAACGACAGCAGGTGCATCTTCTCTGGCAAATCGGATGGAAACTTCCATGAGGCCCTTATTTTTCCAGTATGACGGTTGACTTCCCAAGTATTTTCCATGTCGATCGTTGTCCGGCCTTCCATCCGGCAGTTAAATCCCGGCCGTTCAGGGTGACTTTTTTCACACCTGGTGGGATGTCTAGCCGGAGTGTTGCACTGCTGCCTGCCGGGAGGCTGAATCCGTATGCGATCCTGCCGTCTTTTTCAGAGAAACTGAAGTTGACACTGCCGGTGATGAATGGTACGGATGCGGATATCTCCGTCAACCCGGTCGTCTGCGGATGGATATCGAACGACGAGGCTCCGGGCGTGGATGGCTCGATGCCGATGATCTTCCGGGTGATGACATTCAGCACTGCGGTGCCCCAGGCATGGTTCCAGTCAAGGTTCGGTTTGAAGCGTATGTCCCAAGCTTCAGCCGTCATGGTGGCGCCCGCTTCCAGCATGCGGTACCAGCTTCGGGTACCCTTGTCCGTTATCAGTTTGAAGGCGTGTGCCGCATCTCCCGCGTCGTAGAGGGCATCCAGCAGGAACTGTACGCCGTAGACGCTGCAGGCCATCCCCCTGGAGCGGATATGTTTCAGTACGGCGGGCTTTTCCCCCTCATCGAGGAGTCCGAAGGCCAGTGCGAAGAAATTTGAGTGCAGGGCGCTGTGGCTTGTCGTATCCCCGTCCCTCACAAGACCCGTCACCGGATCCATGAAGGTCTTCCTGAAATCCGTTCGGATACGCTTTGCCATCGCCGTGTACATCCGCTCATCATCCTTCTTGCCGAGCGTTGCCGCGAAAGCCGCCATGAGTACGACGGACTTGTAGTGGTATGCATTCACGACGCTGTTGTAGGGGCAGAACACGAATCCGTCCGCTTCGCCTTTGTATTCCGGACCGGCGATCTTGTTGCCTGACTGCGGCCAGTCGGTGATGTCGCGGAAGACGGCCTTGTTGTCGAATGTGGTGTAGTGCACCGAAGCGAGGAATTCGCTCGTTTGGGGTACATCTGTCGTACTGATCAGTCCGTATTTTCCTTTGAGGCTGCGGAGCGTTTTTCGGTCGAGCAATGCATAGTGTTTTCGGATCAGTTCGGTGTTCCCGGTATGCATATGGTCGTTC